>CAKZNU010000042.1 GCA_937132175.1 uncultured euryarchaeote | reverse complement strand
CCGCCGATCTCCTCCACGTCAAGGAGGTGTCATAACCAAGCTAGACCACGAACCCCTCTACTTTCTCATGTTTCAGTACTTTTTTCAACGGCCTCAGTTTTTCAGGCTTGAGGAGGCTCTGATCATCGAGATGTTCTCGATGTTTCCGCAGTTGCTGCAGACCACCTTAACCCAGTCTGTCTCAGGTTTTTCCACCGGATTGATCTCGAGATCGTTTCCGCAGTTGCCACATTCTACTGTCATTTCTGGTGTTTCCTCTTGGCTGTGAATGGAGCGCTTCTCTATTTAAGCCTTGAAAAGTGCTCCCGTGGATTAAATATCTTGGAGCCTGAACTCTATACATGGTAGATAAGTTTCATGACTACGACACCGGCTCAGACGCTCCAGAGGTTATAAACGCTGTAATTGAAAACCCTACCGGCACACAGAACAAGTACGAGTACGACAAGGAGAAAAACACTGTTGTACTGGACAGGGTTCTGTACGCATCGATTAACTACCCTGGTGACTACGGGTTTATTCCACAGGCTTACTATGAGGACGGAGACCCTATGGACATTCTGGTTTTGACGACCCACTCAACTTTTCCAGGATGTGTCATCGAGGTTCGGCCGGTAGGAATTCTCTACATGGACGATGATGGAGAACAGGACGACAACATCATCGCTGTACCGACGGAGGATCCACGCTGGAACGATGTAGAGGGCCTGGAAGACGTAAACGAACACAGGAAAGAGGAGATAGCAGAGTTCTTCCGCACTTACAAGAATCTGGAGCCGAAGAAGGAAGTCGAGATCGAGGGCTTCGGTAACCGTGAAGAGGCGCTTGATGCCGTCAGGAGAAGTCAGAAGCTTTACGACGAGGAGTTCAACTAGAGTCTTTTACCCAGAAGGTCTGCGACACGTATACATTCAGGTATACGCCCGTTCAGCACCGAGGTCTTCATGACCTCTTTCTCCATTTCCTTTTCCATTCCTCTGGAATGTATGTAGACTATTTTCCCCTCCACCTCGAGTCTATGTGGTGGAGAGGTTTTTTCGAAGTTTTCCATAGAACCGGCTTTTTCCGCAGCCTTCCGGAATCTTTCACGATCCGGCTGTGTGTCTGTTATCGCCATTACCGGAGTCGAGGTCTTCTCGTGTATCTCTCCGAGGTCTGGTATGTTCATTCCGGCAAAGCTTATACCGTCCAGAAGTATCGTCTTGACGTGTGAGGACTCGGTCTTCCTGTAGAGTCTGATGATTTCCGTCGTAGAGTCTTTCCCGTCTACCTCTATTTTTCCTATCCGTAAGTCCTCCAGGCATTTGGTGCCGCGGTATGCAGCTCCTACAAGCTCTGTGTACCTGTCTTTTTCTCTGTTGTGACGGGCATCGTCTATCCCGAGGAAGGTTGAGCCTTTCTTCATTCAGGCTCAGGTAGCTCTTCTCTCAGCTCCTCGAGATGTTCTCTGGCAGATTCTACGGCGTCTTCAAGGACCTCTTCAGGGTTATCGGACTTCACTACAAGGTTTGATTCATCTCCCAGAGGGTGTCCCTTGTCGTACCCTGCTTCCCCTCCGTTTTCCCATACCATCTTCCTGAGGAGGTTTCCAACCGTATGGTTCTGGTTTACGTCTACAATCATCCTGTCCTCCTTGTGCATCGTATCTATTTCCATTGTTCAATCATCCTCTGCTATAATGAGGTCTATACCGGTTTTCCTTGATTCCTGTGTGTGGAAGCCGTAGGTTGCCGGAAGCTTCACCTCGAAGCCTTCCAGCTGTTTGACCTCATATCCCAGTTTCTCTACCAATCTTTTAATAGAGTCTCTGCGGTTTGTGGCCGAGACCGAGTAGACGCGGGACGCAGCCCCAGAGGCCTCTCTCCAGAACCTTTCGCCTTGATCCGAGTGCTGGGAGAAAGGCGGGTTCATAACCACGGAGGAAAAACTTCTTTTCTCGAGCTCGGTATCCTGGACCTCGGACTCTATAAACTCTATCCTGTCCCGGACTCCGGCTTCTTCTGCGTTTTTCCTCGCAGTCTCCAGGGCCTCTGGATCTTTCTCTATAGCTGTAACTTCTGATCCAAGCAGGGCTGCACCGATCGCCAGCATCCCGGTTCCGGTTCCAAGGTCAAGAGTTTTTTCGAGGTCTCCGGACATCTCCGCCGTATGGAGAAGTGAGGCGGCAAGCTCCGGAGGCGTAACGTACTGTTCCAGAGAGATCTTCGGGTTCTCGAAGGTTTCCAGCCTTGAAAGCTCTGCGGTAAGTCTCGACTTCTTCACCTTTTCCGGAAGCTTCCACATAGATAAAAAGCTTCAGATTGTACATTGAGCTGTGAAATTTAATGAATGATGGTGATGAGATTGAGAACAGACTCGAGAGTCTTTCAGAGCTCAGGGAAGAGAGTACACAGCTCCTAAACCAGATTGATGACCTTTCTGAAAAACATGACGAAGTGATGTCTAAGCATGACGAAGTGCTCGTGGGGGCCCTGGAGTACGTTCAAGAAGCACTTGGTGAGAATGGTGCAGAATATGGTGAAGAAGTTGAACTGGTTCAGGTTGAAGAATTTGGGCGCGTATCCTCTAATTACAAGGAAGTTCTGACACCGGGGGGTGTCGAGACCAAAAGCTACGGCCGGAATGACTGGGAAGGAGCTATCTCCGTCGAAGAGTACCTAGAAAGAACATACCGTGGGACTAATGAGCATAAAGAAGCACTTGTTGGCCGGTTGGAAGAACTTGCTGACGGGGTAGAAAACCCTGATGGAGATCTACCGACCTACCCAGTTCCCGTTAATGGCTGAGCTGTAGTATCATGGTAGCTCTGCGGTAAGTCTCGACTTCTTCACCTTTTCCAGCGGCTTTCTCATAGATAAAAAGCTTCGGAGTCCATCCTCGGAGGCATGAAGGATCAAAGCAAAGACCTGGAGGAGATGTCCAGAGATGAACTTGTCGAGAAGGTAAAGGAGCTAAGAGAGGATGAGGTGGTTTTCTTCGAGCCCCAGAGGGAGGCGGTTATCACCGATCCCGACGAGGAGACCCTCTCGGAGCTATCCGAGATCGCGCATATGGAGACTTCTTCCGGTGACCACTACAAGTTCAAGACCGGTGAGATGGATGTCTGGAACTCTGATCTCTCACTTGAGGAGATGAAGGAAAAGTATACTAGAATAGTAGGCAGCTATCCGCACTTCCTGGAGTGGCTGGAACGGACTTACGAGAAACAGGAGATTTTCTCCATAGAGCATGAGGGCAGGTATCACTCACTGGTTTCCTCGGATCCGGAACGTATGGAGTGGGCCCGAGGTATAGAAGACGTCCGTGAGAACCTTTCCGTCGACCTCTCTGAAACGAAGTCCCGTATCGCCATGGGTGCAAACTCCCGTGCCACGATCAAGAAGGTACTTCTCAAGAAGGGATACCCGGTTGAGGATAACTCGAAGTTCCGTGAGGCAGATAGAAACATCGGTGCCGACCTAAAGGTGGACCTGAGGGACTACCAGCAGGAGTACGTCGACCGTGCATACGAGGAGAGGGCCGCGGTGCTTGCGAATCCTGCAGGCTCCGGCAAGACCGTTACCTCGATAGGTCTGATGGCGAAGATAGACGGACCGACCCTTGTGCTTGTACCCCAGCGTTCCCTGGTAAACCAGTGGAGACGGGAGTTACTTGACAAAACCACGTTGACGGAGGATCAGATCGGGGAGTACCACGGCGATACGAAGAAGATGAACGACGTCACGATCGCGACGTATCACATGGCGGCGAACAAGACCGAACTCTTCAGAAACGAGTGGGGCCTCATAATCTTTGACGAGGTACATCATATCCCGTCCAAGCTCTTCCGGAAGACTGCTGATCTCCAGTCCACACGGCGTATAGGCCTCTCCGCCTCTCCTGTACGTGAAGACAACAAGGAAAGAGACATCTTTGCGCTTATAGGTCCGGAGATCGGAGGAGACTGGGCCAGGTTCTTCAAGGAGGGCTACGTCGTGAAACCGGATGTAGAGATCCAGCTGGTGGAATGGGCATCGGACTACCACAGACACAAGTACGATGAGGCCTCCGGCATCAAGAAGGCGATCATCGCCTCGAAGAACCCACGGAAACACAAGAACCTTGAAGACCTCCTTGAGGAACACGAAGAGGAGAAAACCATAATCTTCTGTGACTGGATCGACCAGGGAGAGGAACTCAGCGAGATGTTCGACATACCGTTTATCTCCGGCGAGACAGACTTCGAGGAACGTGAAAAGTACTTCGAGGACTTCCGCAACGACGAGATGAACACCATCATTGTCTCGAGGATCGGCGATGAAGGCCTTGACCTACCGGATACAGAAGTCGGAATCATCATGTCAGGCCAGGGAGGCTCCCGGAGACAGGCTACACAGCGTGCAGGACGCGTCATGCGTCCTTTTGGCGACGCACAGGTCTACATGGTCGCAACCAAGGGCTCAAACGAGGAGGACTTCGTCAAGCGCCAGGTAGAGCTTCTGAAGGAGAAAGGAGTACCGGTCAGCATCGAGGAGTGATTCAGGGATTGAGGAAGACGATTACATGTACAGTTTCGAAGAAGGTGTCCACATCTGGGAGTCGACGTCCGAGGGACTAGCTGAGGAAATCATCAATAGCCTGGAGGAGTATGAAAGGCTTGAAGGAGGTCGTGTGGAGCCAGAAAGAATTACAGAAGACGACAGGCTGAAAATCCCTGAGGACTATGTCCTTCAATACGATTATCACTATCTCTGGGAAAGCACAGGGCCTCTGGATAGGTCTGTATACGTCCTCGGAACAGATGGAGAGACTGACATTATGGGCGACTCCACTCTGCTCGGAGATGCAACACAGGACGTAGAGGATGTCTCAGAAGGAGTATTTCCGAAAAACTAGATATCTGGATACATTCTGTAGTTATCACTGAAAGCCTTATCTTCAAACAGTTAAGCCTTTCGCCTGAAAATCTATACATGACACTTATTGAGGCAGAAAATCTTTCGAAGACATTCAGGATCTACAACCAGGGGGAAGGAGTTAAGGGATACCTGAAGTCTTTCGTGTCCCGGGACTACCGTGAGGTGGATGCGGTAGAGGATCTTGACCTGGAGATAGAGGAAGGAGAGATGGTGGGTTATATCGGTTCCAACGGTGCCGGGAAGTCTACTACTGTGAAGATGTTGACAGGCATTCTGGAGCCGTCCTCCGGCAGGATAGAGATTGACGGTCTTGATCCTCATGCACAGAGGAAGAGAAACGCCATGAACATAGGGGTGGTATTCGGCCAGAAGACCCAGCTGTGGTGGGATCTCCCGGTGAAGGAGTCTTTCAGGCTTCTCAAGGAGATATACGAGGTACCGGACGAGAAATACGACGAGAGAATCGACAGGTTTGATGACGTTTTACAGCTCTCGGAGTTCTGGGATCAGCCGGTAAGGAAGCTAAGCCTCGGTCAGAAGATGAGGTGTGAGCTAGCGGCCTCTTTCCTGCATTACCCGAAGATCGTCTACCTCGATGAACCTACTATAGGCCTGGATGTTGCTGTCAAGGAACGTATCAGGGAGTTCATCAAGGAGATGAACAGTGAGGAAGAGATCACCGTGATGCTTACAACTCATGACATCGGGGATATAGAGGATCTCTGTGAGCGTATCGTGGTCCTGGACGAGGGGAAGAAGATCTACGACGGCTCTCTTGATGCCTTAGTCAACAGGTTCACCTCCCGGCGTCTTCTAGTGGAGTTCAGAGGAGATGCAGATGTTTATCCGGAGATTGAAGGCGTACTTGAGACTGAGGAGTCCGGTTCGGAAGTCGAGATAGTTTTTGACCCGGGAACGGTCTCTGCCAGCGACCTGATATCCGGGCTTCTGGAGAGACATGAGGTGGTTGACTTCCAGCTGAAGGAGCCGGACGTTGAGTCCGTTGTCAAGAAGATATACAATGAGGGCCTGGAGGAGTGAGATATGGGTCTCAAGAAGTACTACGCCCTAGCCAGAAACTCCTTCCGTGAATCGACCGCATACAGACTGGATGCGGTAACCACTTTGCTTTCCTCCATAGTTTTTCTGGTACTTTACTTTGCTGTTTGGACGGCGATAGATTCCTCCGGTGAGATAGATGGAGGTCTCAGTCAGGTACTGACCTACCTGGTTGCGGGCCAGGTCGTCTCCAACGCTGCGTTTATACAGACTGAGAAGTTTGTCGGGGAACGTGTCAGGAAAGGAACCGTCGTAAACGAGTTGAAGAGGCCTCTGGGATTTATGAGCCATGTTTACTTCCATGAGCTGGGGCATGCAGTCTTCAACATCGGCGCGAAGGCTTTACCGGTACTGGCTATGGGAGCTTTGTTCCTGGATGTCCCGGTTCCCGGGCCTCTCCAGTCCCTTTACTTTGCTTTAAGCGTCTTCCTTGCGTTCAACCTTGTGTTTCTGGTTGCGTACACCAACTCGATGCTGGTTTTCTGGACAAAGGTTGACTGGAGCCTCAGGATGACCCGCAGCACAGTACAGAACCTGTTTTCGGGAGTACTTTTTCCCCTTTATCTTCTCCCCTCGGGGCTTGAGACTGCCTTCAGCCTTCTGCCGTTCAGGGCGATGGCGGACTCTCCGATACAGGTATTTCTGGGAAACGTATCAGGAACCTCGTTACTGGGTATCTACGGCATCCAGATCTTCTGGATAATCGTGTTTTTCGTTATTTCACGTCTGGCATGGTCAAAAGCAAGAAACAAGCTTACGGTCCAGGGTGGATGAGATGGGTCTGAGATCAAGGGTTGAGGCCGTCAAAAAGCATGCCTCCATATACGTTTCCTTCTTCCGGATGTACCTCAAGTCACGTCTCATCTACAAGGTAGACTTTGCGCTAGGCCTGATGAGTCAGTTACTTAACCTGGTGTTTTCTGTAGCCTTTCTGGGTCTTCTCTTTACACAGGTCGAAAGTCTGAACGGCTGGACATTCGACGAGATACTGCTTCTGGCGGGTTTCTCGGGCTTTGTTCTGAACCTGCATCATGTCTTCCTGTTTGCACCTTACAGAATGGGTGAAGACTATATTCTCTCCGGAAGAATGGACAGATATCTTGTAAGACCTCTCAACGTGCTTTTCCAGGTGTTTGCAAGGTATGTCTCGGAGGACAATATCGCCAAGATGGCCGCAAACGCAGCACTGATAGTCTACGCATGGAACCGGATCGGCCTGGCGCTTACACCTGAAAAGCTTGTCTACGGTGCCTTTGCCGTCGTCTCGGGCGTTATGGTTATTGCCTCGTCGTTCCTGGT
>CAKZNU010000041.1 GCA_937132175.1 uncultured euryarchaeote | reverse complement strand
AAGCTGTGCAGTACCTTAAGAAGAAGCAGAAAGCTATAGAGAGAAGAGAAGAGATTGCGCAGGAAAGCGTAGAACTTTACGA
Organism: uncultured euryarchaeote; assembly: GCA_937132175.1. Lineage (GTDB taxonomy): Archaea > Nanohalarchaeota > Nanosalinia > Nanosalinales > Nanosalinaceae > Nanosalina. Next base: position 3,643 of record CAKZNU010000041.1, on the reverse strand, counting down.
GGATGGGGTGCAAACCCAAGAAATAAAGCAGAAATTTGACATAAACGATAGATTCATCGAGAGAAGTGTATATAGCGGCAGAAAAACTGTTTCAAGACCTCCGGAAACCTTCCCGGATTATGAGGACTTTGCTGAGACTGTTGAAGTTAGGGACGACTTGCGTGTAAAGACCTCGATTAAATCCATAGAGGAAGCAGGTAACGAGACCGTCTACGATATAGGGGTTAACCACAGTGCACACAACTTCATCGCCAATCAGTTTGTGGTCTCTAACTGCGGCGTACGAGTCCTGAAAACGGATCTTACGTACGATGATGTGTGTGGAAACGAGGAGAGGCTTGCAAACATACTTTTCAACAAGGTTCCGTGTGGCCTGGGAAAAGGAGGCTACATAGACATAGATGAGGGAGATCTTGAGGAGATTCTGGAGCGTGGAGCAGAATGGATGCTGGAAAACGGCCACGCACAGGCCTCGGACCTGGAAAACTGTGAGGAAAACGGCCGCTTGGAGTGTGACGCATCGAAGGTTCCGGAGGATGCGAAGAAACGTGGACTCGGCCAGGTCGGTTCTCTTGGCTCCGGAAACCACTTCCTTGAGGTTCAAAGGGTAGAGGCCGTATTCGATGACGCCAGGGCCGAGGCATACGGGCTGGAGCAGCATCAGATCGTTGTAATGATACACTCCGGGTCCCGTGGACTCGGCCATCAGACATGTACAGAGTACCTGAGAGAGTTTGAGAGAAACTATCCCGGGATCGTAGAGGATATACCTGAGAAGGAGTTGATCTATGCGCCGCTGGAGGATGACCTGGCACAGGACTACAAGAACGCGATGTTTGCCGCTGCAAACTATGCGTGGGCAAACCGCCAGGGAATCACACAGGGTGTCCGTGAGGCTCTTAGAGGCCTCTTCGAGGACGTAGAGACTGAGCTACTTTACGATGTATGTCACAACATCGCCAAGGAAGAGGTACACGTGGTAGACGGCGAGGAAAAGGAGCTTCTGGTTCACAGAAAGGGCGCGACACGGGCTATGCCTCCGGGCAGAGAAGAGGTTCCTGATCCGTACTCGGAGGTAGGCCAGCCGGTTCTTATACCTGGAAGCATGGGTACCTCAAGCTATATTCTTGCAGGCGGAGAGAGCTCCCTAGACATATCATTCGGCTCTACTGCGCATGGTGCCGGACGCTTGAAGTCCCGCACTCAGTCCAAGGAAGACTACCGTGCGTCGGACGTCCAGAGAGAGCTCAAGAGGGACCAGATCTTCGTTAAGGCAGCTTCCGGAGAAACAATCGAGGAGGAAGCTCCCGGAAGCTACAAGGACGTTGACGACGTTATACAGGTCTCGGACGAACTCGGCATCGGAAAGAAAGTCGCAAAGATGAAGCCGATCGTCAACATCAAGGGATAGAATCCTCTGTTCGTCCGAGACCCGAGCTTGCAGTAATCCGGCATCCTGAATCCCCCTATAAAAAGGTTTCTACTTTCTGTTGTATTTACCTGCCGGAGTTCTTGGCGGGACAAACCTCGTTGCGAGGTCAATGGGAAGACACCGGAGACAAGATATATATGTCACAGAAGAACAGGCCAAGAAGCGGATCACTCGGGTTCAAGCCCAAGGTACGAGCCAAGCGGATGTATCCCGAGATAGACACTTACGAAGATACTGACGAAGAAAAGCCTCTGGGCTTTGCCGGCTACAAGGTCGGTATGTCCCGTGTAATGATGATTGATGACACGGAAGGCGCAACCCAGGGACAGGAAGTCGCTCAGGCGGTAACTATACTTGAAGCTCCGCCTCTGCGCGTCTACGGAGCCCGTTTCTACGTTGAGGATCCTAACTCGGGGAAGCAGGTCTTCACCGAGGCATGGACGGAGTCTCCGGCGAAGGAGCTCCAGCGCGCGACAGATATTCCGAAGGACGGCAACATGGAGAATCTGGAGAAGGCTAAGGACCACAGCAAGAGTCTTGAGGAGGTTCGTCTTCTCGTACATACACAGCCTTCGAGAGCAGGTCTCTCTCGCAAGACCCCGGAGAACTTTGAACTGGGTCTGGGAGGTTCTGTACAGAGCCAGCTTGAGCTTGCCCAGGAGATGATCGGTAAGGAGATAGAGTTCTCTGATGTCTTTGATGAGGGAGAGTTCTCGGACGCCGTCGCAGTCACGAAGGGGAAAGGTATGGAAGGTCCTGTTCAGCGTTACGGCATCAAGAAGCTGGGACACAAGACCCAGAAGAAGAGAAGAAAGGCAGGAAACGTAGGGCCATGGCATCCGGAAACTCTTTCATGGAAGATTCCTCTGCCCGGACAGGAAGGATTCAACAACCGTACCGAGCTCAACAAGAGAATTCTTGACTACGGCGAGGATCCTGAGGATGTCCAGCGTGAAGGAGGATTCAAGAACTACGGCGAGGTAAAATCCAACTACATAATAATCAAGGGTTCGGTTCCCGGGCCGTCAGAGAGACTTGTCAGGCTCAGAACCGCGGTCAGGAAGAACGGAAGTCCTGGAAACCCTGAAGTTACCTACGTGGAGAAGTGATCAAAGATGAGTACTCCAGACCAGTTTAACGAGAGAGTAAGGCCGGATATCGTAAAACGTGCTGTACTCTCCATCCAGTCCAAGAACAGACAGCCCTACGGCGCAGACGACAGGGCCGGTCTGCAACACGTTACACGTATAAAACAGAGGAACAATGCCTTCAGAGGCCAGAAAGGTAAGGGAATGTCCAGAACGCCGAAGAAGGTTCTGCTCGCTAGAGGAGAACAGTTTTACTGGGTCGGTGCGGAGGCACCTGAAGCTGTAGGTGGAAGAAGAGCGCATCCTCCGAAGCCGGAGAAAGACTTCGAAGAAGAGATAAACAATACGGAGAGGAGAAAGGCTATCAGGTCAGCGATCGCCGCCACCGCCAGAGAGGACATAGTCTCCGAGAAACATGATTACGACGGAGACCTACCGATAGTTACCGATGAGATAACAGATACCGAAAAGACCGGAGAGCTGTGTGAAAAGCTTGAGGACCTTGGTCTCGGAGACGAGTTAGAAAGGGCCTCGGGCAAGAAGGTAAGAGCCGGCAAAGGCGCAAACAGAGGCCGCAAGTACAGAACGAAGACAGGCCCTCTGCTTGTAACAGACGGAGACGAAGGAATCAGGCAGGCAGCCTCCAACATCCCGGGAGTAGACGTCTCGAGCGTCGACCAGTTGAACGCGGAGAAGCTTGCTCCCGGAGCCCAGCCAGGAAGACTTGTGGTCTGGACGGAAAAATCCATGGAGAGACTTGAGGAAGAGGAACTTTACCACTGAGGTTACAGATATGAACGAGGAAAAGGCTTACGGCATTATAGAGAATCCACATATCACGGAACAGGCAATGGATATGGTCGATGAGGAGAACAAGATCGTCCTGAAGGTCGACATCGACTCCAACAAGAACCAGGTTGAGGACGCGGTCGAGTTACTCTTCGATGTCGAGGTTAAAAAGGTAAACACGTCGATCACACCACGGAACAACAAAAAAGCATACGTAAAGCTCGGTGAAGGCGACGACGCGATGGATGTCGCCACCGAACTTGGAATGATTTAGATACAATGGGATCACCGCTAAAACAACAGAGAAGAGGAAAGGGCTCGCCGAACTATCAGT
>CAKZNU010000040.1 GCA_937132175.1 uncultured euryarchaeote | reverse complement strand
GGTAGGTCCCGTACAGGCACAGAGGTCATATGATGGCGGCAGAAGAGGACTCGACCTGACAGACATCAAGAAGAATGATGTTGATGCCTCCGGATTTATGAAGCCGGGACGTGCGTACTGGGCGAACCTTGAGGGACAAACATGGACATACACCGAGCTGAAGTGATCTCCGTGAAACGTGTTTTCCTGATTCTGGCTCTTGTCCTGGTTCTTCCGGCTGCGTCCTCTTTCTCCACGGAGCCTCCTCAGAGGGTTTACGGCAACATTACGTCGGATGGGGCCTCGGTCTCTGGCGTGGAGGTTTCACTCAGGAATCAGGACATCCTGGCCTCGACACAGACATCAGAAAACGGCTTCTACAGCATGAACATAGATTCCTCGGAGCAATCCGTCTATCTCTTTGTCAACGGCGAGAACACATCGAAACAGGTCCTGGCCGAGACCGGCGGCTCCAAAAACATCCAGCATGAAGGAGATATATCGACCCAGCCTCTAGACGCTTCCTTCACACTTGAGAAGACCAGCTCACGCACGGTCTCCGTTGAGGCATCCTCCTCAGCATCCAACTACTACTGGAGGTGGTCCTCAGGTTCCGGTTTCTCCGAGCTCGGACCAACCGCCTCACATACCTACTCATCGGACGGGAGCTACACCGTCACACTGAAGGCCGGTGACGGCTCGGAAAACGTATCTGTGTCAAAGACAGTCGAGTTCGGCTCCTCTGGAAACGGAGACGGCGGTGACGACGGAGACAGCGATGGGTCTGACGGTTCAGACGGTGGAGGCGGAGGCGGGGGCATAGGCTCTATCGGTGGAGGCTTACAGCCTTCCGTACCTGAAGGACCTAAACGTGTACAGATAGAGCCCTCGGAGACCGTAGAGATCGAGCTAGAAAGATCCTCCAGGGTCCTCAAGCTAGTGGACGACGGCGTTCTGAAGTCTCTCTCATTTGCTCCGGAACAGGACAGTTTCTCGGCGGAGGTATCGATCCCCAATCCGGTGGATCGGCCGCCGGAAGACCTCGAGGTCTATAGCTTCCTATCTTACTCTCTGGACACGGAGGTCTCCGGAAAGACTCTGGAGATGAGGGTCAGGAAGTCATGGCTTGAGGACAGAGACGCCGGCATACAGGATATGAAACTCTATGAGTATGCTTCGGGTGAATGGAGGGAGAAGGATCTCTCCGTGGTATCGGAGTCGATATCTTTCCATACAGTGGAGACACGGCCTGGCTCCGATCTGGTAGCTCTCGGTGCATCAGTGCC
>CAKZNU010000039.1 GCA_937132175.1 uncultured euryarchaeote | reverse complement strand
AGTCATGTGGTATGAATGAGTGATGCGAGGAGTTACGGCAGGAGAAGTACTCTCCATGTCGATGCTTTGCAGCAGCAGATACAGGAAGGTCCTTATGACCTAGAAGAGTCTGAACCTGGTGTTGAGAAGGTGGATGGAGGCTATGGTGATCTCCGTTTTTCATATGAGGACTTCAATGTCTGTGTTAGAGAGAGAGGTCATCATCTTCATGCTGTCGTCTGGGAGCATGGTTCCGACACGCCTTGGGAGCTGATGGAAGGTGAACTGGACAGACAGGAGGTCAGGGAAAGAGGTGTTTCCGAGGCTTACATCTTTGCCGGCCCGGAGGCGGAAGATGTCACAGAGGCAGAGGACAGCACAGATGAGGAGCAGCTGGTTGACGGCCTTTTCGACTACCTGGAGGGTAGAGGCCCTGAGGATACAGGCAGACAGTGTATCTATGATGCAGTAGACTCAGTTTACCTCCGATTTATATCCGACCCTGATCTTGAGTAGTCATGTGGTATGAATGAGTGATGCGAGGAGTTACGGCAGGAGAAGTACTCTCCGTGTCGATGCTTTGGAGCAGCAGCTAAGTGAGGGTCCTGAGGACGGTGAGTCCGAAAACAGTTATGGGGAAAGGGTTCTGAACCTGTAAACGGGCTGGCCGATACATTCAGGAGTTATCACAAGGTTGAGGATGTACAGGATGCGGTCCTTGGTACCTCGTTTGTATATGACGATGATCTTGGAGTCGATGTTTTTCCTCGGGAAGGGACGGTCTTGGCCAAGGTTTACGATACTTATTTCAGTGATTTTTTCGTTGTGGAAGATTCGACCCTAACTCGGAGGAAGACGTCAAAAAAGCCGGTTACTCCGAGATAGAGATTCATGTCGGAGGTCGAGACTGTCGTGATCTTGCAGACTTTCTTATCGGCGCTCTGGAGGAAAGGGATGCAGATGACGTTGGGACGGTGTTGAACACAGTCTTGGTGAACCTGAAGATACCATTAGATATTCGATGGAGTTTTAGACTTTAGATAACAGGATTATCTTGCCCGCAAGGACATCCAATCTTTTATTTCTTAGAGGTAACTAAGGTGTTATGGGTGAAAGCGGTACGGCTTTACGTGATGTAAACGGTTTTTCCTACGTTGTCTGTGGGGATGAGTACGTTGATGTGTATGATGCAGGTGATTCACACGTTGCAAGGGTTTCCCGTGTAGATGAGCGTTACAGGCTTGATCTCTGTCTTGACGATGTTTTCCGTGAAGAGCTTGTTGGCCGGTTTGATGGTCTGGATCATGACTCGTTTGGCAGGGATGTCGTTGAGGGCCGGGAGGAGGATCTCGAGGTCGAGATAGCCTCGATATGTGCCTCAGGTACCCCTACACAGATTTCTTTCAGGATGTCCGATGAGGCAGAATCTGCGAGGATCTTTGGTGAGAGTCGTGAGCCGGTTCTGGATTGGTCGAAGGCGATGATGGAGGGTTACGGTGATGTCGAAGTTGAGAAGGAAGGTAGTTTTACTCCAGACCGCGAGTCCGTGGATTCACGGCCGGACACAGGGGAGGTCCTAGAGGAGGCTCTGGACTCTGCGTTTGGCTATCTTGAGCAAAGAACCTGATTTTTTTATCGGTCCGGGAACAATAAGGTAACCATGGGGCTTTCCAACTTATGGGATAACAAGGCGTGGGGCCTTCTTGAGACGCTTTACAGAAGGCTTAAATCTCTCAATACTGATGCAGATGGCCTGCTTGAGTCTACAAAAGACCCGGAGTCAAGTATCGCTGCGTCCCGGGAAGAGCTGGGTGAGATGTTGAGCGAGAAAGGGTTCGGCGAGTTACATATCGGGTCTCCGGGCGATACTCCTGTGGATAGTGAGGTAAAGAGTAAGGCTGACAGGATAGTGAAGCTGCTGGATGAGGAAGAGTACGAGGAGGTTAACAGCCTCATGTTTACACATTTTCTGGACTACGGCGAGGAGCAAGGCGCCAAGTCAAGGAGCAGGGAGGAGGCAGAAAAGGTCTTCAACGCTGTTGACGGCATCCACTTCGGTGATGATAAAGTCCAGCTTAGAGATGATAAAATGTACAAGAAGACTGTCGAACATCTGTCAGAAATTTTCAAACATCGTTCGGATGAGGAAATAATCCAATTAATTGAGGATATTTCGAAGGAAAAATATGCTGCGGCCAGCAGGAGATGGAGGAGGTACTGGGGTAGCCGGGTAGCCCGCAAAAATGCTCAGAGTGAAAGCCATAATGCCAGTAAAGTGATTCGGGCATACCTGCCAAAGCTCTCTGATGGAGAGATCCAACAGCTTGCCAATGAGTTCGAGTAAAATGTCGAT
>CAKZNU010000038.1 GCA_937132175.1 uncultured euryarchaeote | reverse complement strand
ACAGGAGAAGACGCACAGCAAAACAATATTGAAGCATGCAAAACCATTTCAAACGCAGTACGTACAACCCTTGGACCCAAGGGCATGGACAAGATGATGGTTGACAACGTCGGAGACCTGATCGTGACAAACGACGGCGTCACCATCCTGGACGAGATGAACCTTGAGCATCCAGCGGCAAAGATGATGGTGGAAGTCGCCGAGACACAGGAAGAAGAGGTCGGTGACGGAACCACGACCGCCGTAGTTCTGGCCGGTGAACTACTGAAGCAGGCAGAGGATCTGCTTGATCAGGACATCCATCCGACACTGATAACGAAAGGCTACAGACTTGCCCGTGAGAGAAGCACAGAGGTACTTGAGGATCTGTCAGAGGACGTCGCACTTGAAGATCACGACGTACTGGAGAAAGTCGCAATGACGGCGATGACAGGCAAGTCCGCAGAGTCGGCACGAGAGTATCTCGGCAGAATCGCGGTAGACGCCGTAGAACAGGTCGCAGAGGACGGCACTATCAGACAGGACAACATTAAGCTTGAGAAGAAAGGCGGCGGCTCTGTCGAAGACACAGAGCTTGTACAGGGCGTAATTCTAGACAAGGAGCGTGTACAGTCCGGAATGCCTTCCAAGGTAGAGGACGCGGACATCGCCCTTGTTGACTCGGCGATAGAGGTCAAGGAAACCTCCACGGACGCAGAGATCAACATCTCTGATCCTTCACAGATGAAGAACTTCGTCGAACAGGAGGAAGAACAGCTCAAGGAGATGGTTGAAGCCCTCGACGACGCAGGAGCAGAGGTTGTCCTGTGTCAGGAAGGCATCGACGATATGGCACAGCACTACCTCGCGAAGGAGGGTATCTTCGCCGTCAGACGTGTCTCAAGCGGAGACCTCGAGAAGCTGGCAAATGCCACAGGCGGAAACATAGTTACAAACGTAACCGAGGTAGAGGAGTCCGATCTCGGGTGCGCCGGCAGCGTAGAGCAGAGAAACGTCGGCGGAGAGGCCATGACGTTTGTACAGGACTGTCCTGAGGCAAAGTCCGTGACCGTACTCATCAGAGGAGGCACAGACCATGTAGTTGACGAGATCGAACGAGCCATGGAGGATTCCATAGGCGCAGTCTCCTCCGCGGTAAGATACGGAAAGGTAGTCGGCGGGGGAGGCGCCACAGAGGTAGAGCTGGCACAGGAGCTACGTGACTACGCCGACTCTGTAGGCGGCCGCGAACAGCTCGCGATCAACGCCTTCGCAGATGCACTGGAAGTAGTGCCAAGGACGCTGGCGGAAAACGCTGGACACGACCCGATCGATACACTGGTCGGGCTGAGAAACAGACACGACTCCGGCGAGAAGATGGCAGGGCTCAACGTAGTATCAGGAGAGTCAGAGAACCTCTACGAAGAAGGAGTCGTAGAGCCACGCCAGATCAAGACCCAGGCAGTACAGAGTGCCTCGGAGTCAGCAGAGATGATCCTTCGCATCGATGACGTCATCGCCGCACAGGGATTCGACGCAGACGGCGGCGACGCCGGAGGGCCAGGAGGCGGTCCAGGCGGCGGCATGGGAGGAGGCATGGGCGGACTCATGTAGACAAGACCGTCCAGAGTCCAGCTAGGTGTAAGAGGGCCCAGTAGCGGCCCAAACGTTTTTTATTCAACTTTCAAGAAAGTGGAGCCATGAAAGTAAACGTTCAGAATCTGAAGCTTGTGGGAGAGCAACCGGCACGATTTCTTCTGGTTTCTACATTTCTGGGTTTTTACCCTGTAAGCTCAGGAGCTACCAGCCTCAACACTCTGGAAAGCCTGATGGCGTCAGCTGCCGTAGGTTCACTGCCGCTCATGATCGGGACGGTGGTCCAGAAAGATAGGAAACCGGAGAGGGCCATGAAAAGATCATTTACCATAGCGATAGCGACTGCCACTTTGATATTGACAGCAGGATTTTTGCCGTCCGTATTCTAGCTCCACAGATTATAAATAACTCCAGATGCATATCTAGATTAGGTTTTTCCAAATGGCGAATGATGAGGTTCAGCTTGGCGACATGGAGTCCGATGATTACGAGGTCATCCCTTTAGGACCTATAAGAAAGCTTGAGAGACGTGTAGAGGATCTCCAGGAGCAACAGGCACAGGTTGAGGAGTCTGCCGGAGGTGCCGGAGCCAACGAAGAGCTTGTCCGGGATATACTCGACATCATGAAGTCCAATCAGAAGATCGTTAACGACATGACGGAGTCGACACACGAGCTGAGGAACTCCGTTGAGGACCTGACAAACAAGATGGACTCCGTAATTGACAACATGAACTCGTTCATGGATCTCCTCCAGCAGGCCTCAGAGATGGATATGGAGGGGGAAGTAGCCGGAGACATAGAAACCCGTGTAGCGGACGCCATAGGCGACAAGATGGATGACATGGTAGACCAGGTATCAAGCTCCAACCAGATGATTGCAGAGAACCTTGAGGAGCTGAATACACAGATGAAGAAAAACTACTATGCCTCCTCTGAGTCACAGGGAGGGGTAGCCAACCAGCCAAGAGAATCCTCCGGCATGCAGTCAGGAGCACAGAACGGAAGCAGACACAGTAGGCAGGGTAGACAGAGGTCTGGGTCTCGGTCAGGCTCCGGAATGCAGGATATGGGCTCCGATAACTCGGACCGCATGAAGAAGCTGAGGGAGAAGTTCGAGTCAGGAGGAAACGAATGACCAGAAAAGGTATAACGCCTCTGGTAGGAACTGCATTACTGGTTCTGATAGCTATATCAGCGGTCACCTCGGCCGCAGTATTTCTGAGAGACACTACACAGAACGTAAAAGACTCGGTCAACGACAGGATTTCACAGCAAGAGAGACAGGAAAACTCAGGGATAGATATAGAGTACGCATACAACAACTCCGCCGGCAACGTCTCACTGGTCGTTCGAAACACAGGCAGATACAGCTTGTCTGTAGAAGAGGATAACTCGAAGCTTTGGAACCTCTACGTCGATGGGAAACCGACAGCCTTTAGATACGCCGAAGGATCTACGACGCAGAAGCTGGTTGATCCTGGGGAGTCAGTGACAATACAGTCAAGAGTAAACTTTCCGGATGCCGGAGAGTTCATAGATCTGAGTGTGTCCGGAACCTACGGCGTCGAGTCTACAATCATATGTGATGAGACGGTCAGAGACGGCCAGTGCTGATCAAACTTATTTAAACCAGTCTCGACATAGTTTGAGTAAGCATGATAGATCTCAGTAGAGAGAGGAAAGGTATCACACCTGTTATTGCGATTGTGCTGCTGCTCATGGTGACAGTAGGAGCAGTCGGTGTGGTCTACACACAGTTTAACTCCCTGGTGGGCGATCCTGCACAGCAGTTTGATGACCAACAGAGGGATCAGAACACAAGGATCTCGATCACACAGGTCAGGGCAAACGGAAGCATAAACTCGGCTGATCCAGGTGACGATGTTACAGTTGAGATGACTGTAACGAACTCAGGATCAGTGGCTCGTAACACCACGGCGTTCCTGGTTACAGCAAGTGGACAGGGATCAGGCGCAGAGGCAAACTGCTTCACAGCAGAGAACTCAAAGATTCTTGATCCAAACGAGCAGTTCACATGCGAGACAGGTATTCCGTTCCCAGGAGTAACAGAGGAGACAACGCTTGAAGTCAGACTGACGGGAACTTCAAAGACCTACACCTACTCGTGTAGACCGACTACGACAGGAGACGAGACCTGTTAACAAATCTCAAATTCTCCATATCTTCTCTTTTTTCATCAGGCTAAGTTTAAATTCAGGCAGCAGCATCATGTTTACATGTTCCGGAGTCGTGAAGGACAGGCACAGGCTATTACCGTAGTACTTCTGACAGGTCTGACGGTGGCAACGGCCTCTGTAGTTTATGTTTGGGGCCAGCCTATCCTGGATAAGAGACAGGCACAGAACGATCTCGACTCTGTGGAGCAAAAGACCATAAACCTGAGGCAGGAGATACAGAGAGTAAGCGAGGCAGGTGAAGGAGGCTCTGGATCCGTATCCTTCGATCTCAGTGATAGTGACTACGAGGTACAGCTTCTGAGGGTCAACGAAGACGCCGACTACATAGATATTGTTGTAAACTCCGGTAACGCACCGTATCCTGATGGAAAATGGACTATACTGAAACCGCAGAACGAAGACGTAATACAGAACCTGTCGATAGGCTCTGGAGACTACGCCATCAAAGGAGAGGACTCAGGATCTGTTCTTATGGCGAAGTCACGGCCATCATCGGTTAGATACCGCGTGGAGTTCAGAAACCTCTACTCCGAGGATGCCTCTACGCCTCTGGAGAAGGTAGATATTCAAGCAGATGGAGGATCGGTCTCGGGCGGAGGCTCCGAGGTCTCACTCAGAAACCTGGGTACCAGAGAGGACCTCGGGGACGAAGGACTTAGAATCTCGAGCGGCCAGAGGCTTGACAGGTCAAGAACAGTGGTAAGCGTTGATCTGAGGTGATAACTTGTACAGAAAAGGACAGTATCTTGCGGTAGAAACCGTTCTATCACTGGGCCTCAGCGTCATAGTTGCTACAGCATCCATAACACTTTACTCCGGGTACAGGAGCTCTGTCATAGATGCGATAGGGGAACGAGACTTTACCGCTATCCGTTCCGAGGTACTTACGGCGGTCCATAATCTGCGGGAGGCATCTTCCGGAAGTTATATTACTCTGAACCTACCAAAACAGGATCAAGGTGAGTACACCGTGGGCTTTACAGATGACTCTCTGAGAATAACAGTAGGTGGAGAAACCGAGGTTACGGAGCTCCAGTTCAACGATTCGGTTAATTTTGAAGGGTCGATAGAGACCGGGGACGCAAGGCTCACAAAAATCCAGAATACTGTTGCCCTGAGGCCGTCTTGATGGCGATGCAGATAAACAACCTTGTGGGCCGGCTCCGGAAGATAAAGCATCCGGAGTACTACGAAGAGGAGGAAGAGGAAAAGGAGGCCTCTGGAAAAGGGGTAGGTCTTCCGACGCCGGGAGAGTTCGACGAGGAGATGGTTGAGGAGGCAGCCGAGGAAGATGACCTGACCGATGTGGATATACATTATCCTCTGGTTCCGGCAGATCCAGATGAAGGGGAAGTAGTCTATGCCTGGGCACACATTGCCTGGGACGAGGAACAGGGCGAACTCGTCTACAGGATTGTAGAGCCTGAGCTGGATGATCAGGCAGAGGAGGCCTACGCCAGAATCGTAGAGATAATGCAGAGAAGCTTCGATGTCAACTTCGAGGAACTTGAGTCACAGGAGGCAAAGGACTATCTCGAGGAAAAGATCGATCTGATAGTCGATAAGTACGACATTGATGTCCCGGACAGCCAGAGAGAGATAATTCGTTACTACACAAAGAGAGACTTCGCAGGCCTTGGAAAGCTACAGCCCCTGATGAACGACACCGAGGTAGAGGATATATCCTGTGACGGCCTCGATATACCTGTATACGCATACCACAGGAATCCTCGTTTCGGATCCATAAGAACGAATCTCTCATGGTCTAACGAGGAAAACCTTGATAGCTTTGTCATGAAGCTTGCCCAGCGCTGTGGAAAGTCCATCTCGGTCTCAAGTCCTCTGCTGGACGGATCGCTCCCGGATGGCTCAAGAGTGCAGGCAACACTCGCGACCGATATCGCCCGCAAAGGATCTAACTTTACGATAAGGAGGTTTACAGAGGATCCGCTGACCCCTGTACATATGATGGACTACGAGACGGAGAATCCACGGATGATGAGTTACCTCTGGATGCTTGTGGAACACGAAAAATCTATTCTGGTATCCGGGACCACAGGAGCCGGAAAAACCTCACAGCTCAACGCACTTTCCCTCTTCATAAGACCTGGAAAGAAGATCGTCTCAATCGAGGATACCCCCGAGCTGAGGCTTCCCCACGATCACTGGGTTCCGGAGGTCTCGAGATCCGGGTTCGGATCCTCCGCGGAGGAGGGTGGACAGGTCACTATGGATAACCTACTCAAGGAATCTCTCAGACAGAGACCGGAGTATATTATCGTTGGAGAGGTACGTGGAGAGGAAGCGTACATCCTTTTCCAGCAGATGGCAACCGGGCACACAGGGCTCTCGACGATCCACGCAGACTCACTGGAGATGCTTATGGATCGCTTAACGACGGAGCCGATCAACCTCTCACCTTCACTGATAGAGACTCTGGACATGATTATGGTGATAGCCAGGATCAGAAGGGGAGGAACCTACATAAGACGGATTATGGGTCTGTACGAGGTACGTGGATACGACAAGAGAAAAGGCATAGACTCAAACCAGGTATTCGGCTGGGACCCACAGACCGATGAATACTACGTTAAGAACAACTCCATGATTCTTGAGGACATCGCAGACCAGTCTGGAATGGATTATGAAGACGTTAAGAAGGAGCTGAGAAACAGACAGCACGTTCTGAGATGGATGCAGGAGGAACAGATAAAACACTACAGAAAGGTGGGAGACATACTTGATCGTTACTACTCTGACCCTGAATCGATACTGGAAAAGGTAGACCAAACATTTAACTCTGAGGAGCCGGAAAACATCAACGATGGACCTTAAGAGCTACGGAGAGTTCTGCTTCGACCAGGTAGGATCTACAGCCCTGAAGCTGGTACCTTACCTGGAGGACATGAACATGAGGCTCAACAGGGCAAATATTGCTCTGTCCCTGCCGGAATACATAGCCACGGCAGTCTTCAGTACAGGCCTGATAGCCGGTTTCGTGCTTGCCGCACTGGGAACGGTCCTCGTTATAGGTTCAGGACTAACCGGACTCTTACAGGCATTGATCGCTTCCTTACTGGTGTCCTTGCTCTCAATCGGGGTGTTCTATGCCTACCCTGGTGTGCGTGTAAACAGCAGAGGCCGGGAGATAAGAGACATGCTTCCCTTCGCCACTATGTATCTCTCAACGCTGGCAGGAACCGGAACATCGATCTCAGAGATGTTTGGAGAGCTTGCGGACGTGGATGAGTATGGAGAGGTATCCAACGAGGCAGAGAAGATAAGCAGAGATATATAGACATTTGGAATGGACGTTTCAAGAGCTCTAAAGAGGGGAGCAGAGCGCACTCCAAGTGAAGACTTTGAAGAACTTCTCAGAGGTCTTGAACACGTTCTGACAACTGGTGGGTCGGAGAAAGACTTCCTGAGACAGAGATCCTCGAAGCTTATGGATGATTACCAGAGGAGAATAGAGAAGTTTGCCGACCAGCTTGGCTTACTTGTCGAGATGTATATCACGGTGGTCGTAGTAGGTTCCATCATCTTTACAGCTATGTCAGCCGTTATGAGCTCCTTTGGACTTAATGCAGGCACTATTGTAGCTTTACAGACTGTCGCAATATTCATAGGTCTGCCGCTTATCTCAGGGATGTTTATACTGTTTGTAAACGGTATATCACCTGGAGGTATAATGTGATGGATCTGGATTTTTTCAGGGAGGACGAGTACAAGCCGGGTTACTCCACGGAGGACAAGGTGGTGATTGCCTCAGTAGCGGGAGGAGGCCTGATAGTCGCGATAGGACTGATGCTTTTCCTGACCGTCTCAAACCAGATCGGGGGAATCACCCTCCTGCTCGGTATACTTGCCGGTGTTTTGCCGTATGGAATCGTGAGCTTCCTCAAGAACCGGTCTGTTACACAGATGGAAAACCAGTTCCCGGACTTCCTCTCTGACCTGGCAGAGTCAAAGAGAGGAGGAATGACACTTGTAAGGGCTTTTCAGTCCGCAACGGAGAATGATTACGGGAGACTGAACAATCAGATAGGACGTATATACAACGAGTTGAGCTGGGGTATCCCTTTTCCTGACGTGATGGAGAGGTTCTCAAGAAGGATGGATGCCTCCGCAGTGATACAGGAATCGATCTCCATAATTATACAGAGCTACAGGTCTGGGGGCGACATCACAAGCGTCATAGAGTCTGTATCCGATGACGCCGCAAGACTGAGAAATGTTATACAGGATAAAAACGCCAAGCTGCAGCAACAGCTCTTCATAATGTACGTCATATTCTTCCTCTTCATAGGCATAACCATAGGAATATACTCTATGCTCGGACAGCTATTAGGGCTCGGAACCACAGAGGACGGAGCCATACAGGGTTTAGAGGGGGCGATCGGTGGAGGAGGAGAGGGAGGTGCAGGAGGCGGGCCCACAAACTTCTGTAACGGAGACATAGTTGCTGCAAGACCTATATGTGGAACCTCAAAGATATTCGGCTTCGTACCCGATAATATATCCTCCGGAGAGGTACCTCTGGACTCCCAGTACGCAGAGGAGTATGCCTACGGCAGGATGGCGTACTACAAAGCATTACTGTTCCTCATGCTTATGATTCAGGGAGTCTCTACGGCCGCAGTAGCAGGACAGATAAAAGAGGGTACGC
The DNA here is from genome assembly GCA_937132175.1 of uncultured euryarchaeote. Lineage (GTDB taxonomy): Archaea > Nanohalarchaeota > Nanosalinia > Nanosalinales > Nanosalinaceae > Nanosalina. The sequence goes on along the minus strand of CAKZNU010000038.1, from coordinate 1,352 downwards.
CCAGCGCAGGCATAAAACATGCTCTCATCATGCTTCCTATAGCCTTCGTGGCGTATGTAACCATAGTTGGAGGCGCGGGAATATGAGAAAGGGACAGGTTTCTCTGGAGTTTCTGGCATCGTCTCTGTTCATAATAATTGTGCTGACGGCGATACTGCTTGACTCAGCCGACTATGTCGGACAGATATCAGAGAGAAACGACCGGGCAACGGTAAACCTGGAGGCACGCAGAGTTACCGAGGCATTAATGACATCAGCCGGAAGACATAGCTACGGCACCGGAGGTACAGACTGGGAGAGGAATCAAGATACTATAGACTCTGTTGAACAGGTGGGGCTCGCACAGGATCACTACGTTATAGACTCTGAGAAGCTTAACTCCCTGTCTACCCGTGGCACGGAGAAGCTGAACTACACACGTTTCCGGGAGGTTGCAGGAATCGAAAACCAGTACAGGTTCGAGTTTATACTGACACCGATACTGAACACGGAAAAAGAGTTTACGAGAACAAGACCGCCTCGAAACCCTTCAATCAAGGAGCCGGAAAACGACCAGTACAGATCCTCAGGTAACAGGGTTGGGTACGGACAGGAGACTGTACAGGGAAATACCTACAGGTTCCTGACGACATCTCACAACGGCATCTACGATACCCTGTACATGATAGACTCCAGCAGAGGATGGGACTTCACCACGGCAGAGAGATACACGGAAGGGGAAAGACTTGTTAAAAACGGGGACCGGTTCGAGGTTTCATCATTTGACAACGCAGGTGCCAAGACAGGAGACCTGGTAGTACTTACCCACCAGGTCAAGACCGTGGGATCGGCGGTAGATATCTCCTCGTCGGTAACGAAGCTCAACAGGTATGCGGCATACTCCACGGAAAACTCGATGCATCCGATGAGGATAGAGGTGCTTTCATGGCAATGAAGGGAGCAGGATACTCCATAGAGGCACTTCTGGCATCCGCCATACTGTTTACCTTTGCATTCGGGGCCGTCCAGATGCCGGATGCAAAGGACTGGAGCAGCTTCCAGCGAGGTATATCAGCACGTGATCTGAGCCTGACCCTGAAGAAAACAGGCGACCTCAACAGCTTCCTGGAAAACTCGGATACAGGAAACCTCAGGGAGGCTGCGACCGCGATAACAGGCAGAGACCTCAAGGTTTCCGGCACGGTACATAACCTGCCTATGAACCAGCTTTCCGTAGGCTTTCACACGACGGAAGACGAGATACATACAAACATGACGGTGCCGATAGGTCCCGACGACAGATGCTCTGGGGACTTGGGAGAGCTGGAGTCAGAGTCAGAGAGGCCGGTCAGAAGATCAACAAACATCTCAGG
>CAKZNU010000037.1 GCA_937132175.1 uncultured euryarchaeote | reverse complement strand
TTTAGAAAAAGTCGACTTCAACAGGTCGGATGTCTGCGGCGTCCGGGATTTGAACCCGGGTCACCGGCTTGGAAGGCCGGGGTCTTAGCCACTGGACCAACACCGCCTCCGTATTTTTCCTGAGCCATCCAATTCTTATATACGGTGTACGGCAGGACACGGCTCCAAATATCTAACGGTTTTGAATCTATCCCTGCATTCCGGTTACATGACAGATGAAATACATGATGTGGTTATAGTTGGTGGTGCCTCAGCGGCCATAAGTGCAGCAATATACGCCGTCAGATCCGGCATGGATACGTTGCTGGTGGCGGATGAGTTCGGGGGTCAGATAGAGAACACTGACGTAGTTGAGAACTATCTCGGATTCAAGTCTATTACGGGACCTGAGATTGCGGAAAGGTTCCGTGAACACCTCAACGAGTACGACGTCCAGCAGGAGACCGGCTCCATGGTTACGGATATTTCGAAGGAAGAGGATCTTTTCCGGGTCGAGACTGAGGACGGAGAGGTTTACAGGGCTCACAGCACGATAGTCTGTACCGGTGGCTCCAGGCGTCGCCTGGATATACCGGGCGAGGAAGAGTTCAGGAACCGGGGAGTCGTATACTGTGCCGTATGTGATGGCCCTCTGTATCAGGATGAGGAGGTGCTCGTTGTTGGAGCTGGCTACGCCGGTACGGAGGCGGCTGTTTACCTGTCTGACATCGCCGAGACCGTTCACATGATGGATACAGGCTCGGAGATGAGCGGAGAAGCCATCACGATAAACCAGGTGAAGGACGCGGAAAACGTAGACTTCATCAAGGAGGCCCGTATACAGGAGATCTACGGGGACGAGACCGTCAACGGGGTAAAGTACAGACAGGACGGTGAGATGAAGGATCTGGAGGTAACCGGTGTCTTTGTCGAGATCGGGACGGTGCCGAACTCGGACCTGACCGACCTCCCGGAGAAAAACGACTCGGGATACATACAGGTCAATCCGCAGATGGAGACGGCGGTAGATGGTCTTTACTGTGCCGGAGATGTCAACGATCTTGGGCCACAGCAGCTATCAGTTTCCTCCGGACAGGGCACCCAGGCGGCGTTGAACGCTGCTGACTACGTCAAGGAGAAGAAGGCTGAGGACTAGTCTGGGATTGTGCCCCGGCTTTTCAGGTCCTTCTTCACCAAGTCATAAATCTTTCTGTGACCTTCCCTGTTGGGATGGATACCGCCTTCTAGATAGTTTCTGCGCCACGTCTCTTCGTCAATCCTTGCTCTCAAGTTCGAGAAACCGATTTCTCGAGACTCCATAACCTCGTTCAGTACATCCCGGTACCTGATGTATCTCTCAGTCCTGTACGAGTGTGTCTCCTTCCAGGGAACAGGATCTACTTCTCTCTGATCTATCGGTGTCTGGCCAACCAGATGTACTGAGTTACAGCTCCCTGAAGCTATCTCCAGAATGCTCTCTAAGTTCTTCCTGTATTCTTCCAGGCTAACCTGGCTTTCTCCGGTCTCACTATCCATCAGGGGGTCGTTGAGCCCGGTTACATGGAGAATAGCTACAAGCTCCTCGCCGTTGTCTCTGGCCTTGATTTCGCTGCCGACTCTTTTTCTGATGTCCTCTGAAGTATCTCCGCTGACGCCTAAGTTATAGACTGATCTGTCGATGTCGCGGTTCCACGTTAACCTATCGAGTTCCTTCTGAAGCATCCGGACCCATCCTCCCTCAAGATCCCGGTAGCCTCTCTCCATGCTGGCGCCAAAAACCAGTATCCTCATAGGAAGACAGATACTGTACAGGAATAAATACCTGAGGCACCGGCTTTTCCCATGGCGAAAGAGACGAAGATGTCAAGCTGTGTGTTCTGCGGGGAAAACGCCACGAAGAAGAACAAGGTAGGACAGCCGGTCTGTGGGGAACACGCAGACAAAGACCCCAGACAGGTTGCATGTCCCGAATGCGGGATGCCGATGAAGATAAAGGAAGGAAGGTACGGGTTCTTCTGGGGCTGTGAAGGCTACCCACAGTGTGAAGAAACCTTCCAGGTACAGGAGCTGGTGGAGGAATGACCCGGATACCGGAGCCTGACTCGGTACAGGAGCTTGCACAGGAGATGCAGAAGACACAGGAAAGGCTCGGGGAAAAAAACAACTCACTTGTCCCTTTCATAGATGCTTACAGGAGGATAACCAAAGAGGTACTGGAGAGAAAGGCCAGAGGAGAGTTTGAGAACCCTGACTCCATGCAGAAGCTTGATCTCGCGTTTGCAGACAGATACTACCGGCCCCTGAACGCTTACCTTGAGAAAGGAGAGAAAAGGAGGCCATGGAAAACATACTTCGAATACGTGGAAAGAGATAACTCACAGCCGGTAATAGAGCTATTACTCGGAATAAACGCACATATCAACGCCGACCTTCCGGCCGTCCTGAGAGAAACAGGTTACGAAGACAGAGGAGACTTCGACAGGGTAAATCAGGCCCTTGGAAACGCAATGGCTCCAATCCTGAGACGGCTGGCATCGGAGAGAAGGGATTTCTTCAGCGCCGCGACGTACGTCTTCAGGCCGGCAGCCTGGCTGGGACTCAGAAAGATCAAGTCCTGGAGGAAAGACGCCTGGAGAAACAGCAGGAAAGAGATAAAACAGCAGAAGCTGGATGAGCTCACGGAGGAAAACGCCGAGAGAACTGTAGAGATGATGCATGAGTTCGGCCCGCTTTCTACCCTGAAAAAGCCCCTCAGCTACAGAAAGCTCTGTGTCCAACCGGGAGAATGAACCCTTATTCAAAGTTTGTGATACGTAAAGACAGTATGGGCCTGTAGCTCAGCTGGACAGAGCACTCGGTTCCTACGACCGGAAAAGCCTCATACAGATCTCGAAACCGATCTGAAGCCCAAAAACCTGATCGGTGACAAGGCTTTCAAGATCGGAGATACCGAGAGGTCAAGGGTTCAAATCCCTTCAGGTCCGACGGCGGGGTGGTTTAGCGGACTATAATCGTACAGTGGGGCTGTACGGACCCGGGTTCAAATCCCGGCCCTGCCATAGTTACCCGGTCTTGGGATTTCGTTAATGACGTTTAAAACGAGCACCTAGCGAAACCCGAGTATGACTACCCAAGAACCGGAGAAAATGAAATTCGACGCCGTACGACAGAATCAACGCAAACTTGCTGAAAACCCTAAAGTCAGCGACCATAATAAACAAGTTCTCGACGATTTCTTCCGCAAGATGGGAAGCAAGGGCACCGGCCAGACTGCTTTGAAAGACTATGCCAGCCGGTTCAACACTCTCAGTAGAGTTGTCGACTTCAAACTGGATCAGGCAGAGAAGGAGGACATAGAGAAGATAGTCAACTCTTTGAACACTGATGAATTGCGGAAGGAGAATGGTGAGCCTTACAGTGACTACAGTAAGGATGATATCTGGAAGGCTGTAAGGACGTTCTACAACAAGTTCATCAAGAAAAAGGATAGAGGCTACAATGAGAATCTTGATGGTCCGAGGCTAGTGGATGATCTCGAAGTAAATGTCACCCTTTCCACTGATATAGACATTCATACTCGGCCTACTCCAGAACACGTCCAGAAGGTTGCAGAGCAGGCAAGTAACCCGAGGGATCGCGCTCTGATGCTGTTCGGATGGGCTACAGGAGCAAGGATCGGAGAACTGGGCAAAACAGCGGATCACCACAAGCATCCGGAGCCAATCAAGTGGGAAGACATCAGATTCAAAGAAAAGGAGATGGAGGTAACGCTTCGTGGAAAGAGCGGAGAGAGGAAACTACCTATAAGGACAGCGATGCCGTTGATGAAGCAGTTGCAGAACAGGGAGAACCCTGACTTGTCTGATCCAGTGTTCCAGCAAAGGAATCAGGAGAATCTTTGCCCAAAGTGCGGTTCGAGGGATTTAGATGCTGACAGGAATACAGCTTACCACAGGAGAACATATGTTTGTCAGGAGGATGACTGTTCTTGGAGTGGTAAGGCGAGTGAGGCGGATAAGAGGCGGAAGCCTATGACAGGTAATGATATGAGGCAGGTGCTGCAGAGGCTTCTCTCGCAGGCGAAAGGAGAGGATGAGGTTCCTGATCAGATTACGAAGAAGCCGCACTGGTTCTGGAGGGATGGCAGAGCCCTGTACTGGGCTTCGAAGGATAAGAATGAGAACTTTCTCCGTGCTTTCTTCGGCTGGAGTGAGAATTCAGATGCTCCGAAGCATTACATCGAGTTGATGCAGGAGAGTATTCTAGTAGGTGTGAGAGAAGATTTTGGGGAAACCTTAGAGGAAAGCGAGAGGAAGTTCAATGACAACACGTTGAAGCCTTGGGAGTGTAGCTGCGGTGAATGGGTTTCTGGTTTACAGAAGTACTGTCCGGAGTGTGGATCCGAAGCCGACGAAGACTTGAAACATCACAACAAATCAAGCCCGTCAGAAGACGTGGATCAAGTGAAGAAGCGTAAACTGGAAGAAGCGATAAGTGATTACATCCAGGAGTCAGGTATGATCGAGGAACTGGAAAATAAGATCTGATAGGGTGAGGTGGTATAGTTGCTATCCCCGAGAGTGAAGGATCGGAACATCAACAACCCGGGTAAAGAAGCATTATTACAGAATTATTAAGTATTTAATTTAGCTGTTATTTTTTACACTAGTAGGTTATTCTATATTTTCTAGAGTCCTTTCTTCTGTAC
>CAKZNU010000036.1 GCA_937132175.1 uncultured euryarchaeote | reverse complement strand
CTCTAGGCGTAGAATCAGGCTCTCTGATACTTGGAGACGGGGAGATAACCGCGGATTCCGGAACTATACAGGCAGAGAAAGAGGTCGCCTTCAGAAACTTCAGAGGTGATCTCTCTCTGAAACCAGGTGGTGTGGAAGTAGATGGCTCGGCATCCGGTTTTCGCTCCGGCAGCCTGAACATCTCCTCGGAGACAGATCTGAACCACGTAACCGCAGAGGCAGGAGTCAAGGGTATGAAAGGTTTTGACGGAGCCTTCAGGAGAGCCAACCTTGTTCTCAGGTCAAACGGCAGTACCTTCGAGTCCTCGAACTCAACAGTCAGGATAGAATCCTTCTCCGGCAACATCTCAATGTTCGAAAACGGGACAGTCGAGATGGACGGCAATATTACTTCTCTGGAGGCAGGAGAACTTTCCTGGCCTTAATCATCGCTTTCCTTTTCCCCGTCTCGTATATGTGAACGTAGCCTCGACACCGCGTCCACCAAGATCATCGGTACAGTTACCAGACCGGAGGCTATCTTTGCTGAACCTGCAAGTATCGAGTAAACTATGTACAGTATGGTTCCTATCAATGAGATAAAGATCAGTGTCTGTAGGGAAAATCGGACTGTTTCAAATAGGTAGGCTATCGAGATATAGAAGCCTGCTGATACCGCGGCAACAAGAAAGGTCTGGGTTAGAAGCTCCAGAAGCTTGAATGCCACGATAAACAGAATTATCAGTCCGGCTACCAGGACGAGCGTTCCCGGGCCCTCCGGGATCACTCACCCAGCACCCCGTAGAGAGGATCTCCTTCCTCCGGGTAGTAACTGGTATACAGTACAAAGCCTGTGAGTAAGACCACAAGCAGGAGTACCGCAAATATAATCATGCCTGATCCGGAGCTTTCGGACCCGTCCGGCGTATCGGTTCCTGACCCTGGGGTGGTGCCGGTGCCTGTACCCGGTGTTGTACCTCCGTCTCCCGGCGGTTGTCCTGTGCCTGTACCGGGTGTTGGCGCGGGCTCGCTTTCTTCGATGGAGATGCTTTCAAGCTCCTGAACCCTTTGCTGGTACTGGCTTTTTGCCTCCGCGTAGTTGCCTCGGTCGTACTGAGTCTGGAGAGATGAAATCTTGCTCTCTACCTCGGTTATCTGGTTGAGAGTCTCTGTGCTTGATGCCTCTCCTCTGAGGTCGCTTATGCGGTCTCTCAGATTGCTCACCATCTCTGACTTTGGTCTGACCGGGTCGGCGGTCACAGTGAAAGATCCGGAGACGTTTCCTCGATCGGTGGTTCCTTCAACGTTGACTGTTCCTGAGGTTGTATCGATTGATCTTACAGCCATCTCGAAGCTGCGGGTCTCACCCGGGTCCAAACTGGTTGGATCGGGAGCATCTATATCGAGACCTGAGGTAAAGCTCAACTCTCGTATCTCGAGGTTTCCTGTGTTCTCTATCTCTGCCGAAATGCTTGCGGTTGAGCCCTCAGGAACCGTACCTATCTCCGACTGGGAGTCAACTGATAGGCCGGTCTCAAGGGACTGGAGGTTTGCATCCAGGCCCAGATCCACGGAAAGCTGTGAACCGGCTGCAGACAGTACAAGTTCTCCCTCATAGTATCCCGGGTCTTCAGGATTCATCTGTACAGATAGATCCCTGGAGTCTTCAAGCTGGAAGCTAGCTGACCCGAGGGTGCTGTAACTCGAGATCTCTCCGGTAATCTCTGCGTTTACCGTCTCCGAGGTATCTTTCCTCCAGATGTTTTTGACCTCCAGGCTGCGCTCATAAAGCTGTCTGCCCGTAGCAGATACGTTTACCAGCTCTGTGAAGGCACATATCCTTTCAGTCTGTAAGGGACAGTCGATTGAGTTTACCGAGACATCTATCTCATCTGAGAGATCAGAGGAGTTTTCCGTAAACGTTATTTCTCCTTCCAGGTCCTGCATCGGGGTCGAGTTTATATCTACGGTCAGGTTCTCTGTCTCGCCTGGATCTATCGTGAAAGCATCCTCAGTTGAGACTCTTTCCTCTATATCCTCGGATACTTCTACGCTCACGGCGTTTTCGGTATCCAGAAGGTTCTCTATATCTGTCTCCGTCTCGTAGACTCCTGCCCTCTCGATATCTAGATCTATGTCTTCATCAGCTGATATGCCTATTCCCTGTTTACGGGTC
>CAKZNU010000035.1 GCA_937132175.1 uncultured euryarchaeote | reverse complement strand
GGTTACGGTAAGTACCCCGTCCTCGTAGCCTGCCTCGATCGTTTCGGGATCTACAGGCTGTGGGAACTCTACGCGGCGGCTGAATGACCGGCTTGATCTCTCTCTGCGGTAGTACTTTTCGTTTTCCTCTTCGACCTCGTGGCTGGACTCTGCGGTTATCTCGACAGAGTTTTCGTCTGCCCGGAGGTCGATCTCCTCTTTCTCTACTCCTGGCATGTCCGCGGTCAGGTGGAATGTTCCGTCTTCTTCACTTATGTCTACCGGGAAGCCTCCCCCTATGTCGTTGGCCAGGCCCATTCCTTTCTGCTGGACCTGTTTGAAGAGGTTTTCCATCTGGTCGAATACGTCGTCGATGTCGTCGGCTCTTTTGAGTCTTCTCATAGTTACCACGTTTTTGTTGATGTCATCAAAACTTTTTATCTTTTTGGGTGGCTTCTTTTACCTGGGTGTTGAGTTCTCTGATCTGGCGGTGTATCTCTGTGAGAAGCTTCTGTGCCTTTCTCTGTTTCTCTCCGAGGCTTTCAGGAGGGTTTTCCTCTTTTGCCTCGTCGAAGTCCTGCTCTACCTGGTCCAGCTGCTCTTCTATCTCTCTGAAAGCTGATTCGTACTCGCCCTCTTCAACCTCTTCCTCTATGTCTTCGAGACCCATGTCTTGATCTTGGGTTCTGTTAAACTTATCTCTTGCGGTTAGTCCTGTCCCACGGTCGGTGTCGGTATAGGCGGCAGCATGCTGAGCGTGTCTGCGATCCCGACCGATTCCGATAGCAGCTTTCTGTAGAGGTCGTTCATGAGAGGTGTGTTGACGTTTTCCGGTAGCTCCTGGTTTTCCTCCCAGTGTTCGATTATCTCGTCTGTGTCCCCGTTCCAGAGTACGCTGCCGTCTATACGGATGCTGGCCTTCGATACGTCTCCGTTAACGTAATCTACCGTGAAGCGGCAGCTTATCTGTACAACCTTATGCAGGAAGGTGATTACCTGAGATATTTCCACGTGTGTAATCTATGGGGTGTAGTTGATCTGCAGGTTGGAGCCTATGTTTTCGTCTTTCTCAGCCTCTACCGTGTTAACATCGAATCCTACTATCATACTTCAAGAGTCCGGTACAAAGCCTTTATTTGTTGGGCACCTGTCTATCTCTATGGGAATGATGGATACCGTAAAGCAGTACGGAAGTCTTGTGGTGGCGTTTCTGATGGTTTTTGGTTTTGGAGCAACCTTTCTGCTCTATGATACCGGTGGCGGAGGAGGTACACAGACACAGCAGGAAAGGGAGCTGGACTTCTCTTCGCCGGACTCCCGGTTCGTGGTAGGATCCCTGGACAGAAACTACAGGGAGCAGGTCAGGATAGCTGCGACGGAGGACTCAGTCTTCGTCAACGCTTACTACAGGAATGATTCACAGAGGGAGTCTCTGCGTGATCTCCGGTCGGTTCTGGATACCTTTCCCGGCCGCGTCTATATCCAGGTTAAGGACTTTCTGAACGCCAGCAACATTCCGACACGTCTCGGAGCCACGGAGTATCCGTCGGTTGCGGTCCTGGGAGGCTATCCCAGCTCAAGAGGCATAGTGCCGTCTTCATCCGTCGTGAACCCTGTCAACCAGACAGCTGTCGAGAGAGCAGTCTGTAACGCCCTGACAAACGTTGAAGACCAGTTCGCTTACTGTCGCTCGATAGATGCCTTCAGGTGATGTCGAAGGCTTTTGCAAAGCCTTCGTCTCCCTGAACCTGGTCGGAGAGGTCCTCCAGAGGTTTTCTTGCATCCCGGTTGTTTCCAGATGCCGATACTGCGCCGCCTTCACCTATCAGAGTCACTCTTGCATTCTGAGATCCTGATACCTGCCTTGAAACCTGTATCAGAAGCCCGATGTTTTCTGTAGGTACCTCGAGTTCAAGCTCGTCGCCGGAGAGTTCCTCTTTATCTTTTTCCTGGATCTCGCCTTCAAGATCCTCGACTTTCTTCTCCAGGGTCTTTCTGCGTTCGAAGAGACTGTCAGCAGCCTCCAGGAGCGTACTGCCCTCATCCTTTTCTGGCTCGAGTTCCTTATCCAGGAAGTCTGAAAGTTTCCGGATGCGTTCCCTGTTTTCCGAGATCTCGTCCCTGAATCTCTCTACGGTATCGACTAGCTGTTCCGGCTCAACCGAGAATTTGTCACAAATGTCTCTCTGTGCCAGCCGCGGGTCCGTCTCCAGCCTTCCCGAGAGAAGATCCTCAAGTTCCTCGACTCTCTCCTGAATACTGTTTATGTGTTCCTGTGCGGCGTCTCCTGCCTTGTACTCCAGTCTTATGACTCCGTCCTGTATCCTGTTTGAGCCGGTGATGTAGAACTCTCCGGCTTCACCTGTCGAGGCAAGATGTGTTCCTCCACAGGCCTCTATGTCCTCGCCCTGTATCTCGATGAGTCTCACCGTGTTTCCGGGCGGTGTACCTCCCTGGTATATCCTGAATCCGTGTCTTCTCTCTGCTTCACCTCTCGGAAGCTCCTTGACGAAGATCTCTCTGTCCTTTTCTATGGTTTCTCTGACCTCTGCCTCTATTTCGTCGAGGACCCCTCTGTCGAGGCTTTCATAATGTGTTACGTCGAGACGGCCTTTCTCCTCGGTCTTGTGTGCACCTGCCTGATAGATGTGGTCTCCGAGAACTTCCCTTGTGGCAGCGTTTACCATATGTGTGCTGGAGTGATGCTGCGTGAGCTGTCTGCGTCTCTCTCCGTCGATCTCTGCCCTCACCTCGTCTCCCGGCTTCAGGCTGTTTTCTCCTACGTGATGTAGAACAACGTCTCCCTGTTTCTGTACGTCCTCCACCAATAACTCCTTTTCCCTCGTTCTTATGGTTCCGGTGTCAGGTTCCTGGCCACCCCCTTCCGGGTAGAATACCGTTTTATCCAGTGCAACCCATTTACCGGTCGAGAAAACCACCTCGGCCTCACATTCTCTTCTACGCTGATCCCTGTAGTACAGGAGATCGGTTTCCGGAGCATCCTCCACGTCGAAGCGGTTTTCCTCGGCTTCTACAACCTCTTTGTCACCTCCAAGCTTCATGTAGAAGTCTTCAGGTACGTTGAAGCCTTCTTCCTCCATCATCTCCGGTGAAACGCCGTGAGACCTGTAAAGCTCCAGCATCTTATCCGTGGATGGCTCTGTCTCCAGTTCATCCAGCTTCTTCTGTGCTTTTTTACGTGCCTCTCTGTACTTTCTCTCCTCAACCTCCAGTATCTCCTCTATGTCCTCCATCGAGGCCAGGAGCTCCGGGAAGACTGGTTCAAGCTCCTCTGCGTTCCAGCGAGCTACCTCAGTCATCTCTAGGTTCCAGTCGTACCTCTCGATGAAGTCCTGCGCCCGTCTGAAGATCATTCTCAGGTTGTGCCCTCCTCCGGTGTTGGAAGGTATCTTTCCGTCCGCAAGTGCAAATATCAGGGCCCGTGCGTGCTCTGCCACGGAGTAGAGGGCGGCCGCCGGCTTGATGGCGTCTTTGAGCTCCTCTACGTCTTCGCCGAGGTTTTCTGCTATCTCCTGCCATTTACTCTCCATGTCCTCGACCTCGTCAGCGTTGAGCTCGCTGCTGTAAGGCAGAAACTGCTCCCAGAGATCCCGATCTACCTCAAGACCTACCCGTTCCTTCATTTTCTCCAGTGTCTCCGGCATTACGCATTCGTAGCTGGTCTCGGTTCCGTTTGATATCCATGTTATTCTTTCATGGCCCAT
>CAKZNU010000034.1 GCA_937132175.1 uncultured euryarchaeote | reverse complement strand
AACATGAAAAGCTGGATAACCTTCTCGAGGACTCTCTGAGAAAGGTAGAAGAGGAAAGAACCAGACTGGAACAGATCGCAGAGGAGATAGAAACAGCACTCAACTCTGACGGAGGCATGGAGAACCAGGAGCTGATCTCAAGTATTCGGGAAAACGTTTCAGAACTTGAGCCGGAGGAAAGAGCCTTGGCAAACGAGGTAGAAAGCGCACAGAAACTTCTCGAAGGTTTCGAACAGGAAAGAGCTCGGGCAGAAACTTAACAGTCAAACCTGAGAAAATCTTTAGATGAGAAAGCTCCAGCTACCGGGCAGATCGGAGGAGATGCCCAGGCTCGATGAAAACGACATCGAGATAGTAAACCAGCAAGGCATTGAAGGCCTCCGAGACCAGATATCGACGTTTATCGACAGGTTTCTGGGTAAGGGCTCCAGGGTACCATGCAGAGGCAACCCGGTCTTCAAGGCAATGCATGCCTGTGGGGTCACCGACAGGAAAGAACTGGAAAGAATACACGGTGTTCCAAGGGACGTGAAGATGTCACAGAAGAGAAGATCTGCGGTGAGAAACCTGCTTCTCAGGTGGATTGTGAGAGAAGCCAACTTCTACAGAGACGAACGAGAAACAGTTCAGGCAAACCTCCAGAAGTTCTGAACGAACTGTATTTACTGTGCGGTAACATATAAATGTTCCGACCATGAATACAGTATGAGCATCGAAACCGGAGGAGATCATCCCGAGCTTCAATACGGCGAAGACAGAATGTTTGGAGAGGTTCTGAACTGGTTCAACGACACCGATGAAGGCAAAGAGAGATATCTCGCAGGCGCTCTACTATCTGAGGCAGAGGACCTACTTGGGGTATTCGAACAAGATTATCTGGAAGCCGATGGGATAATAGAAATGGGTCCCACACAGCCACAGGCAAATGACCTCGCTCAGAAATCAGATACAGGCTGTTCAAACACGCAGAGAGTTGGACAGGCTCTTTCGGCCCTCGCAGAGATGCCGGATTATATAACTGAGTTCGATTATCTGGGAGACTCGGATGAGGATGTTGGCTCTACGAGATACGACATGACCTCCGTGGATTACGAGTCTCTCTGCGGTGCGGTTGAGGCCGTGACGAATATCCAGGATGAGCATATTAAATGGCGAAGCTATAACCAAGACTAGAAGGAAAAATACCAGGAGTTCAAGACATAATCTAGCTACGGTGAAGAAACCTTTAGAGATCACAACTTCAAGTATGCCGATAAAGAAATCTATCAAGAAGTAAGATCGGAGTTACAGGACTTAGATGACGCCTACAGGAGGTCTTCTTTGCTCACGTGTGCAGAAGATCTGGCAAAAGATGTAGAGTAGATGTTTATAGAGGCCGAAGATCCTATAGAGCGAGGCCCAAACTACTTCAAGGCAAGTACCTGGAATGGAGGACATACTGAAG
>CAKZNU010000033.1 GCA_937132175.1 uncultured euryarchaeote | reverse complement strand
TCTTTGGGCTATTTCTCTGTCCTCCTCTATCTTTTCAAGAACTTCCAGGCTATAGCTTAAGTCTTCACCGGCTAATGGATGGTTGAAGTCTACTCTTACTCTTCCGGATCCCTTGGAGACGACTCTTCCCTGTTTGTCTCCGACCATTATACGGTCTCCGGTGTTCACTGTAACTTCCTGTTCTCTGAACTCGCTTTCTCTGTAGGTCTCTATATTATCGGTTGTCCTCGACCCATACGCTTTCTCCGAAGGAACCTCTATATCTCTTTCCTTGCCCGGCTCCATATCTTTCAGAGTCTCTTCCAGACCCTCTATCACGTATCCCTCTCCGATCAGTACCGGTACAGGACCGTAGTCTACACGTTCGTCCTTTACTCCTTTCTCCTCGGCTACTTCTTCATCTGAGAGGTCGAATATCTCTCCGTTGCTGTCTCTGCCGACGTAATGAATCAGGACCATATCTCCTTTTTCAAGTGTCATATCGCTGTATTTGCGGTGAACATTTAAACCTACAAGGCCACTTCGAATATATGGGTTGGATCGCATCGCTTCCTGACAGACTGGAGTCCTCGCTCAGAAACGTACTTAACAGAGCGAACAGCCATGAGGAGAAGTACATGGATGCGGAAAATGCCTCGGTAGGCCAGCTCTGGGTTGCCATAGCACAGCTGAACCAGAAGGTTGATACTCTGGAGGATGTGGTTCAGGCCCAGCGCAAGGCACTGAACAATCTTGATCAGGACGTCAACGTCAATCAGCACCTCGATAAAGACCTCGAGGAAAGTCTGAGGCGTTACTAGAGCATCGGAAGCTCGACCTTCTTCATGAGTCCGACTCGATCCTCTCTGGAGTACCCCTCGATAAACCTGTGTATACGTCCATTGTAGTTTTCTTCAATGTAGTTAGCAGAGTTGACTACCTGTTTCTGCACGGATTCATGTCTCGACCTGTACTCCGTCACTCCTTTTGAGTTCCTGCGTTCAAGGTATCCCCACTCCTGCAACTTCTGGAGCTCGTCTTCTACCGGCCTTCCCACTCGATTCTGTATATGTCTCTCGAGAATGAAGTTCTCGAAGTTTCCGTCTGGAGGATTTCCGAAAGCTGCAAGGGCACCAACGTATCTCTCGGGGTTCTCAACCTCCAGTTTTGCCTCTATCTCGGGAAGTTCTCCGTCTACAGGGTAGTTTACTTCCTCGGTTTCTACCGGAGTCTCCATGCCGCTCAGAGACACAGGGAGGCCCCTGGTTTCGACTTCTCTGTATGCCTCCTCTGTCAGCGACACGTATCTTCTGTCTTTTTTATCGGTCTCCAGGGAAACCAGACCCGCTTCCCTTAATTCAAGCACCACGTTCGAGACGTCTCCCTCCAGTATGCCCTCAAGTTCTTCCAGATCGGCCCTCTCGGGAGACTCAGAGCCAAGAGACTTTATACCCAGGAGGGTTACCACTCTTTGGAGATCCTCTTTCTCCTCAACAGATCTGTTGATGTAATCCATTTGTAATCGCTCTGTTGCTAAAAAGTAATGACAAAATTTATTTGACCGGGCACCGAGCTTGTCTCGAGACGGCCTTACTGCATGACTATTGCAGGTTTGCCCGGCTCCGCCCTTGATGCTTTCTCAAGTTCCGAGTCCTTTTCCTGTTCTATGTCAACCCATACATCGAACTTTCTCTCCAGGTACTTTTCGTCACCCTTCAGAA
>CAKZNU010000032.1 GCA_937132175.1 uncultured euryarchaeote | reverse complement strand
GAGATCATGTCAAAGTACTACGGGGAATCAGAGAAACAGCTACGTGAAAAGTTCGAGGAGGCACGTGAAGACTCTCCTGCGATAATCTTCGTAGACGAGATAGATGCCATCGCACCCAAGAGAAACGATACAGGCGGAGAGGTCGAGAGACGTGTAGTGGCACAGCTCCTAAGTGAGATGGACGGCCTTGAGGCACGTGAAAACGTCATAGTTATCGCCGCCACCAACCGCGTCGACTCCATAGATCCTGCACTGAGACGTGGAGGACGTTTCGACCGGGAGATAGAGATCGGGGTACCTAACAGGGACGGCAGGAAAGAGGTACTGCAGATACACACGAGAAACATGCCTCTGGCAGACGACGTCGACCTAGACGAGCTAGCGGACAAGACACATGGATACGTGGGCGCAGACTTAGAGGCACTGTGCAAGGAAGGTGCCATGCATGTGCTTAGGGATATACTGCCGGAGATAGATCTTGACGAGGAGATACCAAGTGAGGTACTCGAGGACCTCGTGGTTGACCGAGATGCCCTGATAGAGGGAATGAGAACCGTCGAGCCTTCCCAGATGCGGGAGGTGATGGCAGAGGTTCCTCAGGTAACCTGGGACGACATCGGAGGCCTGGAAAACACCAAGGATCGGCTCCGGGAGATGGTGGAATGGCCACAGGAGTACCCCGATGAGTTCGAGAACATGGGTATCGAGGCACCGAAAGGCATCTTACTCTACGGGCTTCCAGGAACAGGCAAGACCCTGCTGGCGAAGGCAGTAGCCAACGAGTCGGACTCAAACTTCATCTCAGTCAAGGGACCTGAGCTTCTCTCGAAGTACGTCGGAGAGTCAGAATCTGCGGTACGTGAGGTGTTCAAGAAGGCTCGACAGGTAGCACCCTGTGTACTCTTCATAGACGAGATAGACTCTATAGCACCACGCAGAGGCTCCAGAAGCTCGGACTCCGGTGTCGGAGACCGGGTCGTCAACCAGCTGCTGACGGAGCTGGACGGAATCGAGTCACTGGAAGGAGTAACTGTTATAGCGGCGACAAACCGACCGGACATGATAGATCCTGCGATCATGCGTCCCGGAAGAATAGACAGAAACGTGGAGGTAGAGGTACCTGACCAGGAAGGAAGAAGAAAGATCCTGAAGGTACATACGAGAGACATGCCTCTGGCAGACGACGTCGACCTAGACGAGGTCGCGAGAGAAACGGAAAGCTTCGTAGGTTCGGACATAGAATCCCTGGCCCGAGAAGCTGGTATGGAGGCGATGAGAGGTCACGACTCCACAGAGGTCACGATGCAGGACTTCATGGACTCACTGGATGAGGTCAGGGCGACAGCCACAGAAGAGAACATGGAAAGGTACAGACAGATGATGGAGAGAATGGAAGAGGTAGACGCAGAAGGAGACTCACCGGACTACGTAGGCTAGTCCGGTCGGGTCGTAACCTCCTTTCCATGCTCCGTTAGAATAACCGTGTGCTCGGCCTGTACAACCGTTCCACCACGTATCTCGTTCAGTACAGGGTATGAATGGACGACATCCTGTTGTACCAGCCGGTTGAGAGCCATCTTCTCCCGTGCACCAAACCCGTCGATCCATCTAGGTGAAAAAGGGAGGCCGTTGAACTCCCTGATAGAGTTCAGAAGCTCTCTTTCCTTGCTGCCTCTTACGCTCCTGTCATTTTCCAGCTTGTAGATATTTCCCGCGGAACCGTTCTTTATCTTTCCGGAGCCGTCGGTGAGAAAAGGCTCTACAGCAAAGGCATCTCCGACCTCAAGCTCGTGATCCGAATCATTGGCGTAGTTCGGCAGAGAGACACCTGCGTGCTGGGTGTACCTGTCGACGTAGTGACCTGTCAGGTTCCTGACGACGTTGTACTCCTGAGGAACCCTTTCATCGACAAATCTGCCCAGCTCTCCAACCGTAACACCAGGTTCGACGAAGTCTACGGCTTGCTGCAGCAAGTTCCGTGCCTCCTCAACCATCTCAGATCTCTCACCGGATGGATTAACGGTTATAGCTGTATCAGCTATGTATCCAGAGGAATGTGCCCCTATGTCTATCTTCAGTACCTCGGAGCTCGAGACCTCACGATCCGAGGAGACACCTGGAGAGTAATGCGCGGCTTCCTGGTTCCGGGAAAGATTCACAGGGAAAGCCGGTTCAAGGCCTTCACTACGTATTACGGATTCAAGCTCCTGTGCTATATCAGAG
>CAKZNU010000031.1 GCA_937132175.1 uncultured euryarchaeote | reverse complement strand
ACTTTTGATTCTGTAGGTGAGAGAATGCAGAGCGGAAACCTTGTTGTGGACGGCAGAGCCTCAAAGGCTGGTAAAGAGATGACTGGAGGTACTCTGGAAATTTATCAGGCAGAAAACTTGGCAGAAGGGATGGACGGTGGAACAGCGATTTCCAGAAGCTATACAGGTTCTGTTGCTCGGGGCGCAGAATCTGGAACATGTCTAGTCTACGGCGATGTGGGTGAAGCAGGACTGAATGCAGGCGAGAACGTGGAGATATACGTTACAGGTTCTGTGGAAGAGATTGGATCTAACCCGTGTGTACATCAGTGGAAAGGAGAGGAACCTCTGGAACCGCCGGAGAATGGTCTAACCAATGGTCAGGTGCTGGAACTTGATGGGTGGGATGAGGCAGGCGGATTCGGTATTCCTTTCCTGTGAAATCACTGGATTCCTGCATTCAGTCTTCCTGCATCTCTTTGATCTTCTTCATGCGGAAGGTTTCTTCACGTGCCTCTTCCCTCAGGGTCTGTGAGATGTAGCTCTTTGCGTCTTTCATCTCCGGTATCGTGTTGTGTTCTAAGGCGTTTACTCTTCTCTTCGTCTTCTCGATTTCCTCCAGAAGCTTCAGTATCTTTGTCTGTGTCTCTGCTGCCTGAACCACCTTCTCCAGTAACTCTTCGAAGCTGTCTGCCGCTGAGTCCGTATGTGCCGTTGATGATGTAACAGGGTAGTTCCTCTCCAGAACCGTCCTCTGTACGTCTATAGATTCTATCTCGGGTACCACGACGCCCATGATGTTCTGTTCCCGAGAGGTTATCGTCGGCTCTGACCTGATTCTTGATGCTGTAGACCTCACGACCGACGATCCATCGAGAGCCTCCGCCCTCTGTATGCGGTTCATGGAGCGGGTGTAGAGATCCGCAAGCTCCTGGTTGGTATCCCGTGCGTTGTCTACCACCTGCATGAATTCATGAATAAGTCCGTCCCGTTTCTTCTCCAAGATGTCGTGTCCGTCCTCCGCCAGCTCGATTTTCTCCTTCAGTCGGAGTTCCTCGCTCCGCGTCGGCTTTACGTCCTGGCTCACAGGTCCACCTCGTCGTGTAACATCTCCTCTTTCATCTCAGGGTCGATCCTTGTCAGTTCGTCTTCCGGCACAAGCGACAGCAGCTTCCAGGAAAGATCCAGGGACTCCTCGATCGATCTGTCGGTATCTGCACCTTAGTCCACGAAGTGTGCCTCGAACTTTCTGGTGAAGTTCAGAATCTTTTCGTCTCTCGCCGAT
>CAKZNU010000030.1 GCA_937132175.1 uncultured euryarchaeote | reverse complement strand
GCCGCCGTTGGCGCAGGGGACAGGGAGGATGGCTTCGAAGAGTACAAGCAGAAGGTGGATCGTGGTGCACGTGACAACGGTCCTGACTATCCGAAGAGTCCGGACGGAATCCGGAAGCGTACTGTCAGAGGTATGCTTCCGGACGGGGATGCAGGACGTGAGGCTCTTTCACGTGTGCGTGCGTACCTCGGTGTTCCGGGCGAGTTCGAGGAGGATCTTGAGCAGCCGGACGTGAAGGAAGGCTCTGATCTGAAGAACAGGAACTATGTAAAGATTGGTGATGTCTCCGAACACGTCGGTTGGGAGGCCTCAGGTGGTCTATATGAGTGAAACAGTAAATACAAACGGTAAGAGGAAGACGGCGAAGGCCCGTGCCAGTATCTCGGAGGGTGAAGGAGAGTTACGTATCAACAGCAGACCTCTGGATATCTGGGCGGACCAGTCAGATACACAGCAGCTAAGAATCAAGGAGCCTCTGAACATCGCCGGCTCCGATGTACTTGAAGACGTTGACATCGAGGTCAACGTCAACGGAGGCGGGAAGCAGGGCCAGACGGAGGCCATCAGGATGGCCATAGCCCGTGGACTCGTCGAGTACACCGGCAGCGACAAGCTTGAAAGGGAGTTCCGGGAGTACGACAGGAACATGATCGTCGAGGATCCGAGAAGAACAGAGACCAGAAAACCAAGCCAGTCGAGCAAAGGCGCTCGCCACAAGCAACAGAAGTCCTACAGGTAGATACTATGCAGGTACCTGTAAGATGTTTCACCTGTGGCAAGGTCATCGGCGACGAATGGGAGGAGTTCCAGGAACGTGCAGACGAGGGAGAGGACAAGAAAGAGGTCCTCGATGATCTCGGCCTGGAGAAGTACTGCTGCCGCACAGTCTTCCTGACGAATGTCGATACCATCGAGGAAGTCGGGGAACACCAGCTCGGTTGAACCCATCACCTATCAGATTCTTTTTTCCACAGGCTCCAGGACTTTTCTCTCTATACGGTGTCCAAGCTCCGTTACGTCCTCGACGTGCCTTCCTGCGTATCTCTCAATCAGTAAGGCTGTTACGAGACCAAGTAAGGCAGCTCCGCCTGCTCCCAGTATATCTATCAGGTAGTGTTCACCTATGTAGATTCTTGCAAACCCTGTCAATGCAGTTGCTCCGAGAGCAGTGTATCCAAGCCTTCTGCGTGCCTTCCAGAGTAATCCTGCGGCCAGAGAAGCTAGAGCTGTGGTATGCTGGCTGGGGAAGCTGTTCTCAGGCTCTCCGGACGCCAGCGTATCGAAGCTTTCGTACGGAGACGGATGCTGGTATATCTCTCCCATACCGTAACTTGTACCTATGCCTGCAATAATGGCCAGGAATATGTATACCGAGCTTAACCGTCCTGCCTCGCCCTGGAACCAGAGATAGACCAGTACGGCCGGAACCAGAAAAACAAGAGCTTCTGCGAAAACTATCATCGCTCCGTCAAGTAAAGGGTTACCTGTCAGTGTCTGGAGGAAGCTGAAAGCCCCGAGCTGTAGTGCCATACCCTGAAGATGTTCCCGGGGTAATATAATTTTTTCGTTAGATCTTTCTCAACGCGGGCAGAATCATCTCGAGGCTCGGAGCCAGATCCAGGTCATCCAGGTTTCCTGGCTCCACGCCTCTCATCTCATCGAACTCTTTTACCTGTATCTCAGGTTCGTCTTCTATCTCGGCTCTATA
>CAKZNU010000029.1 GCA_937132175.1 uncultured euryarchaeote | reverse complement strand
TCCTATTAGGCGTTCTAAGACCCGGTTTCTCCTGCATTTGATGATCAGGTGTGTCCACCATCGCGTTTACTTCATTCTCGGCAAACGCATCCAGTATGCCTATTCCTGTATCGTTTTCGTGTTCGCCGCCAAGAATGTCGTCTTCGTCGAATCTATCTGAGAATGTCTTATCTCCGATCTCCAAGCTTACCTCCGTATTTTCTTCTCTCCGTGAGGAATCGGCGACATGATGTTTTGCCGCCTCCCGGAAGTATCCTTCGAACTGCTCTGAGGCATCTTCAGGTTCAGCCTCTCCCTGGATTTCTGCTGTAAAACTCATAGAAAATTTATAATGAGAAAGTGATAAATAACGTCAACGTGTAGGTATCTTCTCCAGTTTCTCCAGGAAGTTTCTGATGCGTTGGGATTCCGGCAGCTCGTAGATGTCTTGTGCTTTTTCTGGTTCTATCCAGTCTCCGTTTCTGGAGTCTGCCTCGAGATGGTAAAGTATCTCCAGCTTTTCTTCCCTGGAGTTTACGTCTATTACCCGGTGTACCTCTGTCTCAAGATCTTGTTCCTCGAGCTCGGCCTTGATGGATTCTTCAGGATTCTCTCCAGGCTCTGTCTCCGGAAGCTCTTTTCCTGTATCAAGTATCTTTCCTCTGTTTGTGACTAGGGCTTTCAGTACCGGTTTTTTCGATGTCAGCGGTTTCACCTGTCTTCGTTGGGATCGGAGAGGTTTTTATCTATTCCGAGCTTCTCGAGGTTTCTCAGTAAACCGGGTACGGACTTCGGTTTCTTCATTTCGTCTCTACTGATCCATCTGTACTCTGTGTGTTCTCTGTTGAGTTCGGGTTCACCTGAGACAAGTACAAGTACCGGGTGAACCTTGAAGTCTCCGTCCTCCGTCTCCTGTTCGAAGGCGTCTGCGGTCCTCAGTACCTCTCCGACCAGACCGGTTTCCTCCTGTAGCTCCCGTAGAGCAGCCTCTACAGGTTCTTCCCCGCTCTCTATCTTTCCTGACGGAAAGTTCCAGAGTCCGGGATGTGTATCCATGGTTTCCGCTCTCTTCGCCACCAGAAACCGGTTTCTGTCCGTGCTGTAAGGTACTGCGACCGAGACCTGTTCAGTCTCTTTTCCTTCCATGTTGAGCCTGTGGAACCTCAATCTTGTAACCTCTCACCCGAAGGTACTTAAATTGTTATGTCTAAGTAACAAACATGGTTGAGGATGAGTACAGGAGGATGGCACAGGACTCCCTGGAGGAACTCAGAGAAACCGTAGACACGAGAGATGTCGGTCTGGAGAAGGTCAGGATCGAGACCTGAATAATCCGTCAGGGCCCACGTAACCGAACCTTTCTTTTTCTATCCTGTAATCCCTAGAATCTTGAGAGGTTTTTCTCCGAGGGTATCCATTTCCTGAAGCTTTTCCGGGCGAACCCATGCATACTCAGAGCTTTCCTCGTTAAGCTTTACTTCGCCGTCTGTCCTGGTCTTGAACGGGTGTATCCTCCATAGTCCTCTTTCCCCGGACCCGGTACAGGACTTTCCCGGCTCCAGGTTCTCTGCGTGGATACCTGTTTCCTCCTCTAACTCTCTTCTGGCTGCTTCTTCCCGGGTTTCTCCGTCCTCTATCTTTCCGCCTGGCAGGTTCCATCTGCCTGCGGAGCTTTCGTGACTTGCTCTCTTCAGCATCAGTACCTTGTTCTTTCTCTGTACCGCTACGACGGCGACGTCTCCGTTTATTCCTGATTCCTCATGTTGCATTTACGATCCTCGTGCAGTATCCTGAACCCGGATTCTCCGCATCAAAGTACCTCGTCTCCGGGTTCGTGGGCTTTCTCGATATCCAGCAGGGACACCTTTTCACCGTCTTCGGATTCGGCGGCCAGCATCATGCATTCGGAGGTTTTGCCACGTAGCTCCGAAGGCTCAAGGTTTGCCAGTACCACGACCTCCCTGCCTTCAAGCTCCTGTTTCGTGTAGTGGTTCTTGAGGCCTGCACACGTCTGGAGACTTGTCTCTCCTACATCTACCTGTACAACGTAGAGGCGGTCGGCGTCCGGATGTTCCTCAACCTTCTCTACCTCTCCGGTTCTGATCTCCATCTCCTGGAACTGCTCGTAGCTTACGGTTTCCTGGTTGAATCTGTTTTCGTCCTGTGTCTCATGTTCTGTGTCTTTTTGCATGTTTTCCTGTTCCTCCTGTTTCCCGGATGTATCGATCTTCTCGAAGAGTATCTCCCGTTTTCCCAGCTCGTGGCCGGGCTCCAGTCCTCCGAGAAGAGGATCTGTAAGCTCGTCCACTCCTTCTGAGGTATGTATATCGGCGTTCAGCATCTCCTCTATGTTCTTGCTGGTCTCCGGCATGAAAGGGTAGAGTGTGGCTCCGAGTCCACGGATGATCCTGATCGAGACGTTTATGGTTTCTGCTCTCCGGTCTTCGTTGTTCCAGGGTTCTTCCTCTGAGAGGTACCTGTCTCCAAGCCTTGCAAGCTCTAAGGCCTTTTCCAGTGCCTCCTGAGGTCTCTTCTCCTCGAAGGCGTCTCTGTACTCCTCGATAAGGTTTTCTGCTTCGTGTATGGTCTCTGTATCGGCTTCTCGAGGTTCTCCTAGGGGGAACTCGCCGTCGAACCATTTCTCCGAGAGCGAAAGTGTCCTGTTCACGAAGTTTCCGACGGTATCGTTCAGTACGTTGTTGATCTCTGCCTCGAAGTCCTTCCATGAGAAGTTGGTGTCGTGGTCTGTCGGCAGCATTCTTGTCACGTAGAACCTCCAGTAATCCGCCGGGTAGACGTTTACCGCTTCGTCTATGAATACACCTCTGTCTCGGGACTTCGAGAAGGCTCCTTCCTCCCACATGAGGTACTGCTGGATGAACTCGTAGTCCGGCATGCTGTACTCTATCTCCTGGTTTGAGGCCCCGAGAAGCATCGTCGGCCAGATTACGGCGTGGAAGATTGCGTTGTCCTTTCCTATCGAGTAAACCGTTTCTGCGTCCTTGTTCCAGTACTCCTGCCAGCCCTCGTCCTCAAAAAGTTCACGTGTAAAACCGATGTATCCTATCGGTGCGTCAAACCAGACGTACAGGACCTTTTCCTCGTAGGTATCCGGATCAAGACTCTCTACGTCCAGGTTCTCTTCCTCTATTCTTTCGTTTACCCTGTCTACAGGCACCTCGAAACCCCAGTTTTGATCACGTGTAATCGAGCGGTCCTCCGCCTCCTCAAGGTCATGAAGTATCTGATTCTCCATGTTCTCCGGTACACGGTCTCCGTTCTTCAGCCATTCACGTATCTCGTCCTTGTACTCGCCCAGATCAAGGAAGAGATGTTTCGTATCACGGAACTCGATCTCCCTGCTTCCACAGATCTGGCACTCCGGATCGATGATCTCTTCGGGCTCGACCAGCTTGCCACAGTCATCACACTGGTCTCCACGTGCCAGGCCCTCACAGTTCGGACACTCTCCCTCTATGTAACGGTCGGGCAGAAATCTTTCGTCTTCAAGGCAGAAAGCCATGTTCTGGGTTTTTTCATCTATCAAGCCGGAGCAGTAAAGCTCCTCGAACATCTCATGTGTCTGTCTCCTGTTGTACTCCGAGTGAGTATCGGAGAAGATAGAGAAGTCTACGTCCAGGCTCTCATAGGCCTCTTTCACCTTCTTCACCTGTTCGTCCTTGATATCCTCCGGGTTCTCGTCTCTTTCCAGAGCCTCCAGCTCCAGAGGCGTACCGTGTACATCTCCACCACAGACGAACTCGTTGTCTACACCTCGTAGATCCAGATACCTGTGGTAGAGTTCCGCCGGCAGCACAGATCCTGCAAAGTTTCCCAGATGTGGCACTCCATGAACGTACGGGAGCGCGGACGTAACCGTGACCTTGCGATTATCCTCGATATCAGACACCTAAAGATCGTATTGGTCTAAGATTTTAAAATCAGTGTCCTCTCTTTCCTGCATAACTGCCTTCTTTGCATCTTGTTGAGACGCTTGTCGATGATTTCAGGTTGACTTCTCTTTGTGGCCGCCGTTGCGCACCGGGCTTTTTGAGTGCAGAACTTACTTGGCATGTATGGAAACTGTTTATGTCGCGACCGGAAATAATGGTAAGTACCGGGAGATGAAGCCTGTCTTTGAGGATCAGAACCTGGACCTGGTTCAGATAGATGCTGATGCTCCCGAGATAGATGCCTGGGACGTAGAGAAAGTGGCGGAGAGAAAGCTGAGAGACTCACGCAGAGTGGCACTGGAGAAAGGACTTGTCTCGGAGGAGGATACCGTAATCGTCGAGGATACAGGCCTCTACATCGAGGCCCTGGATGGGTTTCCGGGAGCGGAGTCCGCTTTCTTTGCAAGGACTGCGGGCGTAGAGAAGCTTATATCTCTCCTGAGGGATGAGTCCGATAGATCAGCCTACTTCAGGACCGCTATAGGAGCGTTCATGGAGGGCGACATCAAGGTATTCACAGGAGAGCTTCATGGCAGAATACCTGGGTCAGGTCGTGGAGATCCACATGATTCCCTGCCGTACAACAGGTTCTTCGTACCGGAGTTTTCGGATGAGACCCTGGCGGAGAACCCGGGGCTGAAGGAAAAAGAGTTTCACAGGAGAAAAGCGGTAAAGAAGTTTATAGATGCCTATGCAGAGGATTAGGGTATCCGTCTCCGAACCTTGTCAAGACTTGTCAAGGCGTAGTCCGGTACCGCGTCCTCATCTGCTTGGTTTATCTTTTTCTCTGTGATGTCTCCGGTCAGCACAGCTGCGGTCTTCATTCCAAGCCGGTTCCCTGTCTCTATGTCCGCCAGCCTGTCTCCCACGAAGAGGGACTTACCCGGGAAGTACGAGAAGTAGTTCTTGAAAACCTTTCTGTATGCCTCCGAAGGCTTGCCGGTAAGCTTTACGTCTCCGAACTGGCTCAGGGACTCTGCTATGGCGCCCTGATGTAGCTTGGAGTTTTCTCTCCGAAACAGGTTTTCGCTACTGCAGTTAAACAGTTTGTGGCCTTCCGAGATTCTTTTTCGGAGCTTCTCCATCTTCTGGTAGTTTATCTTTCTGTCCAGGCCGAGTACAGCGTGGTCTGCGTCCTCTGTTATCTTGATGCCGGTCTCGGTCAGTTCCTCTGTGAGTCCCTGTTCGCCTACCGCATAGACCTTGAGTATCTCGCGGTCCGAAAGTATCTCTGCGGTGACGTATCCTGATGTAATTATCTCTTCCTCTGTTGCCTGTATGCCTTTTTTCTCCAGCCTTCTTGCGTACCCTTTTCTCGAGAGCAGGGTGTTGTCGGTATGGAAGTATACGTTTTTTTCTGCGTCTCTCAGGGTTTTCAGCATGTCCTGGGCTCCGTCTACGGTCTCGTCCCATCTCCATATGGTGCCGTCCAGATCGAAGAAGAAGTTTCTGAACTCCTCAAGCTTCATACGGTTCAAACTTTCCTGAAACAATTTAAGTCCGTACGGTTTCACGGGTTCTTTTTTCACTGTCAAGAGCTATTCACTGGATAATGAGGAGATTGTACCTGGTCTCTGCATTCCTGGTTTTTGCAGCCCCTGGGGCAGCAGATACCGGCCCGAGGCTTTCTGCCAGCGACATCGGCCTGAAGGACCCGATCTTCGACGGACAGGATGCATTCTGCAGGGCCCCGTTCAACGATCCGGACGATGATACAGGCAGGCTGGAGTTTCTCTGGTCCGTAAATGGTGAAAGGGTTGGCAGCCAGATCTTTGCCTCCGTCTCTGAAGGCTCGGTGGTCGAGGCAAACCTGGACTCGAGAAACTACGACGAGGGCGACCAGCTGAAGTGTGAGGTCCAGGCCTTCGATGACTTCGGCCAGCCGGACCAGCAGATGAACTCCAGCTTCAAGGAGTATATTATACGTACAGACCCCCCGAACGTTACCAGAGGACCCGTCTTCAGTGACTACCCGGGCAGCCACAGGTTCAACGTCTCCGCCCGTGTCAGGGACCTCGAGGGAGACGACGATATTACCTCCTGCCGTGTCCGTGCATCTGACGGCGACGGAAACGTAATAGATCGTTCGATGGAGATTGATTATGGATTCGGAGACTCCCTTACCGCAAGATGCAGCTACAGCAACATCAACAACTATACCGAGGGATTCGAGCCTACTGAGAGGTTGCGTGTCCGTGTCTCGGTCACGGACACCGATGCGGACTCCAACTTCACGGAGAGGTTTCACAGGATTCCCAACAGCGCCCCTGAAGTGTTTAACGTCGTGCCTCAGGATGACTCCAGGACGGTCTCGGACTCCGTAGAGCTCTCCGCGGCCTTTACGGATCAGGACGGAGAAGATATGACGGTGAAGTTCATCAACGTAACCGGTCCAGATTCAGAGGTACTGGCCGAGAGAAGTGACTTCTCCGGAGGCACCTTTAGCTACGAGTGGGGTGATCTCAGGTCTCTGAAAAACTACTTCTGGAGAATAAACGTATCTGACGGCTACAGCGTGACATCCCGGGATCTCGCCTTCAGGAACCTTGTTTCCTCTGTCTTCCGTGTACAGACCGAGATCGATTACAGGTACTCAACTCTGATTACTTCGGAGGATAACTCGAGGATCGTGGAGTTTCTGGTGAGAAACACTGATGATCAGAGGAAGTCACTTAGATCCACTATAACAGGGGTGAACGCGGAGTTCGTCCGTGACGGTTCGAGGTCTCTGGATTATACCGTGTCTCCGGACTCATCGAAGAGGCTTCCGATCAGGATTTACTACGACGGCACAGGCTCGTGGCTTAACGTTACTACGCAGAACAGAGAGTTTAAATTATCCTCAAGAGCCTCTATACCGGTCTCAGATAGAGAAGTTGCCGGGTCTATACCTGAGCTTCCCGGCATCAGTTTGCTGCAGCTCTTGGTGCTGCTGTCTGGTTCTTTTCTTTACTATTCTCTACGACTCTGACGATATATCCTGCGACACGGTTTCTCAGTTTCTTTGATTCAAACTCCTCGGTCTTTTTCAGCTCCTCCTTGTTTTCTTCGAAGTCCTCAGAGAACCTTTCGTCGTCGGCTTCTACAAGATCGTTCGCCAGTCTCTTGATATAGGTCTGTCTTACCTTACTCATAACAGAGTAGGTGCGGCAAAGTTACTTAAACCCTTCACATAGTCCCTAGGTCTTCGTGTTTAAAAGAGTGTGAGTCATTTGGTTATGTATAAAGGAGGTGAGACAGTTTATGGAAGGAACAGTAACGTTTTTCCACGACAAGAAAGGTTACGGATTCATCGAAACGGAAGACGTTGACGCCGACGACGATGTGTTTTTCCACATCAGCAACGTAGAGGGAGAGGAAGACCTCGAAGAAGGCACCGACGTCACGTTCGAAACAGAACAGCCGGAAGACGATGAAGAAGACCAGCCTGAAGCAATCAACGTTCAGAGAGAATAAGTCTCTCTGATTTCACTTATTTACCTTTTCTATTTACCAGCGATCTTAAAAACGCATAGAACAACTTTTGCCTATGACGGAGATTCTCTACTATCCTGACAACGAATACCTGAAGGAATTCGACGCCACCGTAGAGAAGGTTGATGAAGAAGACGGATACCTGGTACTTGACAGAACCCTTTTCTACAAGCAAGGCGGCGGCCAGCCCGCAGACCACGGCACCATCACCTGGAGCGACGGCGAAACCGAAGTAGAGGACGTCCAGAAGGAACACGGAGAGATCAGACATTATGTAGACGGAGATCTACCAGAGAAGGGAGACGAGGTCCACGGCAGGATAGACTGGGATCGCCGATACAGACATATGAAGATGCATACAGCACAGCACATCGTCTCAAAGGTCGTACTGGATATCTACGGTGCCTCAACGGCAGGAAACCAGGTTCATGCGGATAGGTCACGTATAGACTTCGAGCCGGCGAACTTCGACGAACAGGATCTCAAGAAGATACAGGAAGAGGCAAACAGAGTAATTGAGGAAGACATTGAGCTGAGCAAGTCCGAGGTACCGAGAGAGGACCTCGAGGAAGAAACAGAGGATGGCAGAACAAACCTTGACCTTATACCGGATCACATCGATCCTCTGAGAGCCGTAGAGATAGGTGATATAGATATCTGTCCCTGTGGCGGCACACACGTCGATTCCACAGGCGAGCTAGGACAACTGGAGATCGTGGAGAGAAGATCAAAAGGTGCGGACGTCGAAAGGGTTGAGTTCGTCCTTCAGAACTAGATTACAGGTTGAACTCCTTCCCTGTAAGCTCCTCAGATCTCTCCCAGAGGCGTTCGGCCAGATCCCTATCGTGTGATGCCTCGGAGGACTCCTGTTTCTCCGGGTAGCCACGCATCTGCATTATGCCGGCCGGCCCTATGAAGTCTCCGCTTTCGACATCTTCTGAGGTTGCTGCGTACATCATAGGTAATGCACCCATTGAGGCACTCTGTGCAACTATCTTGTTGGTGATCTTTGCACCTATCTTCTTTGCTCGTGATCCCTCCTTTTCCGGTCCTACAATCTGTAGATGTGTATCCGCGTATCCGGGGTGACACGCTAGGGCAGAGGTGTCGTCTTCGAGGCGTCTGTCCAGTTCGTAACTGAAAAGCACGTTTGCAAGCTTGGAGTTTGCGTACTGCCTCCACTTGTCGTAGCTTCTTTCCTGCATAAGGTTTTCTACCTCCAGATCTGCGTTTCTGTGTAGCCCGGAGCTCTGTAAGATGATACGGGAGTTTTCCGTCTCCTGTAAAGTATCTATCAGGCCTGCTGTGAGGGCGAAGTGTCCCAGATGGTTGACGCCGATCTGTTTCTCGAAGCCGTCCTCGGTCTCGCTGTACGGTATAGCCATGACACCAGCGTTGTTACAGAGAACGTCTAGGCGGCTGTGTTCCTGTTTGAACTCCTCCACGAACTCATCTACTGACTCAAGGCTTGCGAGATCCAGCTGGATTACCTCGAGGCGGGCGTCGTCTATCTCTGTCTCTATGTCTTCCTTGGCGTCCTGGGCTCTTTCGGTGTCTCTGCATGCCATAACGACCTCTGCGTTTTTCCGTGTGAAGCCTTTCGCGGCCTCGAATCCCAGACCGGAGTTTGCACCTGTGACCACAACAGTTTCCCCAGTCATATCCGGCATATCCTCTACCTTCCATTTATCTCCGTCAAGTATCATACTTAGGATCAGGGCTGAAATCTCTTAACTCCTGTTATGCGGTCAGAAAAAGTCTCAGGGATACAGCCGTTTTTCTTCTCCACTCCATCTTTCCCCGGAGTGGAGCTCGCTGCCTTTGAACAGCACTACGGAGAACTCGTCACTGAAGATACCTGCCAGCTGGGTCTTTCCCGTTGTTCTCAGATCGAGTTTTTCCTCAGGAACCTCCTGGATGTCCGCACCTGTATCGTCTTTCTCTATGATTCCCCGGAAGTCAAAGCTTGAGGACCTGATGTATGCGATGTCTTCCTTTCCCGGATTAATGTCTATGATGAGTTTCTGTCCGTCTTCTTCCAGAGTGTAGATTCTCTTTGAGCCTTCCTCCTCTTTCTCTATCATGGAGTATTTACTGCTCGTAGTACTCGTCTTTTGCTCTCTGTTCTTGGTCTTTCTGTGAGCCGGGCTTGTTGGCGCGTGGTCTGTTGGTCTCCGGGTCCTTCCTGTATGTCAGATCCACCTCCTTCAGGAACCTGTTCATCGCCTCATCTATCCTCAGTATCTCGGTGGCCGATCCCTTTTCTCCGGGTTCTCCTGTAAAGACTATTCCACGGTCCGAGATGTAATCCATCATCATCAGGTCGTGGTCTATAACCATCATCGGCTTCTCTGTTTTTCTGGAGTATCTCTTCAGTGTCTTTGCCAGCGAGACCCGTGATTCGACGTCCAAGAATGCAGACGGTTCATCCAGCAGGTACAGATCCGCGTCCCTGGATAGTGTAACGGCGATTCCCACCCTCTGTAGCTCACCTCCTGAAAGCTCCTGCAGGTTCTGTTCGAAAAGTTCCTCTAGGTCGAGAGGTTCTCCGATCCGGTTTTCAAACCTCTTTGAGTCCGGGTTGGCGTGTGCGGAGAGGGCTTCCTTGACGGTTGCGTCCTGTGCCTCGAGGTACTGGGGCTTGTAGCTTATGGATGCATCCGGTGCCTCGCCTTCTTCTGGCTCTATGGCCCCGGCAAGCATCTTTGCGAACACGGTCTTTCCCAGTCCGTTTTCCCCGAAGACTCCCAGTATCTCTTCTTCGTGTATCGAGCCTTCCGGTGTCTCGAGGCTGAAGCCGTCTTCACCGAAGCTTTTTTGCATCGATCCGAAGCTGAGTACCTCGTTGTTGTTCTCTACACTGCTTCTTTTGGTGCGGTCAAAGCTTATCTCTTCAGGCCTGAATCTTATGTTTTCATTCGGCAGGTACCCCTCCAGATAGCTGTTTATACCTTCTCTCGCAGAAAACGAGTCCGATACCATTCCATAGCTCCCTGCCTCACCGAAGAATATGTTTACGTTGTCCGATACCAGGTCCAGGGTGGCGAGGTCGTGATCAATTACCATGGTCAGACGTTCTTCCCCCAGTCTACGGATCTCTCTTCCAGCCTTCAGCCTCTGTTTTACGTCCAGAAAGCTGGAGGGCTCATCAAACATGTACAGGTCAGCTTCCTCCAGCAGGGTAGATGCTATCGCTACGCGCTGTAACTCGCCACCGGAAAGCTCATCCAGGTTCCTGTCCATCAGGTTCTCCAGATCCAGAGCCTCGATAAGTCTCTCCGTATCACTTCCCGAGTCCTCCAGGAACTCTCTTACATCTCCCGAGTACTTCTCCGGAATCTGTTCCACCTGCTGTGGCTTCACCGAGGCCTCGACTTCGTCCCTCGAGAGCTTCTTGAACTGTGTCTGGAGGTCTGTACCCCTGTATCTCTCAAGAATCTTATTCCAGTCTATGTCCTCTCCGTACCTCCCGAGGTTCGGCTTTACGTCTCCGGAGAGGATTCCGAATGAGAGAGATTTTCCTATGCCATTGCGTCCGATCACGCCGACCACGTGGCCTTTCTGCGGCGCCGGCAAGCCGTACAGACGGAACGAGTTCTCCGAGAACTGGTGTACCTTTTCTCCCTCCTCGAAAGGCAGCTGGATCATCTTTATGGCGTCGTCATAAGGATACTTGTTGATCGCCATCTTGTGAGCCTCCATCACGTCCTCGTTATCAATATGTAACTCGCCTTCATCGGTCAGGTAGAAGCCTCCCTTCTTGCCCGCCCGGTTCAATGGATCAAAGTTTATCACCGTCCCCTCCGCCAGATCCGGCTCAATCTTTTCCTGATCCACAGTCACGATGTAGTTCTTCGAGTTCTTACCGGTACTCATAACTTCCTTTGAGTGTGAAACTTTCAAATTCCGGTGGTAAAAACCACAGATACTTAAATTTTAATGTCTCAGTAGTAAAACATGAGCGAGGACAAAGAATACATGAGCAGAAGAGGGGTTCTGAAAGCCTCAGCTGCTGTTGGAGCAGCTTCTCTTGCCGGATGCGCCGGAATTGGCTCTGATCCGAAGCCGGAGTACGGACAGATTGAACCTGATGATGG
>CAKZNU010000028.1 GCA_937132175.1 uncultured euryarchaeote | reverse complement strand
GTTTTAACCTCTGTCTCGACGCCGTAGAGGACTTCTTCAGCTGTCCTGCCTACCTCGCCCGGCGTGACATGTCCGAGGTAGACTTCTTCTCCCTCGACGACTACTCCGACGCAGTGGAAGATGCCGGCCGGTCCCAGAGGCCTGTCTTCAACCTTTTCCATGGAGTCCATGGCGACGTACTCCGCTTCGTCCATCTCCGGGAGTTGAAGGCCTTCTCCTCCACTTAAATTATCCGAAGCGTCGTAGAGATCTGCCTCGAGGCCTTCCAGCTCTGAAACCCATTCTGGTTTCGTCTTCCTGGTTCCTGTCTGGCTCACGGCAGATTATAAGGCCTAAGATATAAATGTTACTTTGAGGTGGCAAAAAGGTTTCAGGCGAACTCTCCAAGGTTTTTCTGTCTCGTGTTCTCCTCCTTGTAGAAGTTGTACTCCCTGACCATCCATCTTACCAGGAGATTGACGATCGAGTCTATCTGTCTCTCGGTGAGGTCTCTCCCCGCTGCTATCCTGTGGGCCTTTGAAAGCTCCTTGCGCGAAGAGGCCTTACATGCATGCATGGCCTTGTAAATCGGGTTACCGGCGGTGGGTGTCTGTCTCCCATCGTTTTTCGGCTGTTCCTCAAGCTTGTTCTTTACAACTTCTCTTGCCTGGTTCTTAAGCTCCTTTATCCCCAGCTCATGTATCAGGGCTACATCATGCTCCTGCAGTCGGGGCTTCGACTTATCTCTTCCTGGGAGTTTTAACTTTCTCATAAACCATCTTTCGAATTCGAAAGTTTTAAGAATGCAGATAATGTCGTCGGTTGTTCATCTGGTCTTGATTTCAAGCATGATCGGTCTATGATCTGAGATCTTTCTGTCCAGAACATCTGCTTCAACTTTCAGGCCTTCGGAGCTGAATGCCATGTCAAGAGCTTTTCTGGGCCTGCCGACCGGAAAGGTCTCTCCATCCGAAAAGGATTCTGCGTCAAGGATCTCCGCTGCGTTTTCCATCTCTCCGGAGTTGTGAAAATTAAAGTCTCCTGCTACAACGTATTCATCTCTTTCATCGGCCAGCTTTCTGATCTCGTGTATCTGTTTGGATCTTAAGGCACTTCCGAAACGGGAGAGATGAACTGAGAAAACACTGAAATCCTCAAAAGCCAGCTCCTGAACCAGAGATTTCGTTCCCATGCCCAGATAATGGTTTTTTATCTTACCCTCTCTGTAAAGCACAGCGTTCGACATCTTACTGGTGAAAGGTGTTTTTTTCATCCATCCGCTGTATTTAGTCGCAGTAAATGCCTCAAAACTTCCGGAAAGCTGATCTACGATTTTATCTGGTTCGGAGGCTCTGCAACCTCGAACCGATCCCTGATCCACCTCCTGAAGCATTACAGCATCCGGATCAGTATCTTCAACCAGATGCGTGAACTTCTCCGTCCTCCTTTTCTGAACCATA
>CAKZNU010000027.1 GCA_937132175.1 uncultured euryarchaeote | reverse complement strand
GTAAAAAGAGGCGTAACAGGAGAGATAATCTCTATGATTGAGGACGCAGGCCTCAAGATAATGGGTATGCGTATGGTTCAGGCGACGGACGAGATGCTTGAACAACACTATGAGGAACACGTCGATAAACCATTCTACGACGAGCTTGCGGAGTATATGAAGGATGGGCCTATGGTTGCGATAGCGGTCGAGGGAGTACACGCAGTAGAGAACCTGAGAAAGATGGTTGGTGAGACCGACGCATCAGATGCACATCCTGCAACAATCAGAGGCAGGTTCAGTCACATGTCGATGGATCACGCAGACGAGTCAGGAAGCCTGTACAGAAACATAGTCCATGCCTCGGCTACAAAGGAGGAAGCAGAAAAGGAGATCAGCATCTGGTTCGATGACGACCAGCTACATGAATACGAGAACACGTTCCAGCAGGAAGTAAGATAGATGACAGGGCTCTACAGATCTGAGGACAATCAGATACTGGGAGGGGTATGTGCAGGCATAGCAGAGAGATACGGCCTTGACCCCGCGGTGGTCAGACTGGTAACCGCCTTCCTCTTTCTGACAGGTGTCACGCCTCTTCTTTATCTGATAGCGTGGGTGGTCGTACCACGGAAGTCTGAGATAGAGGAAAACTAGAGCGCTTCGTGAAGAGTGTCTACATCCAGCTCCATGACGGCTACCGGGGCCTCAAGCTCCCAGTTATCCCTGGCTTCCGGATCCAACTCTCCAATATATCCTATCTTTCTGTCCCCACAAGTGATAATCCCTGATCTGGAGGTTCTCAGGTTTCTCCTTTCGTTTTCCGATACCTCAAGCTCTACACCCAGATCCCTCTCCAGAACCTGCAGAATCTTTCTTACATCTGTAAAACCTTTCTCCGGTCCGCATGCAACGTAACAAAGCTTCCCGGTGTCTGAGGCTCCTGTATCGGAGTCATCGCAGACCGATACCTCTCCGATCTCGAAAAGCTCCTGAGGGTATCCTCTGTGTCTGTTGTTGCTTAAAGCCTTCAGAAGCCCTGGAAGCATGGATGGCCTCACGATGCTGTGTTCCTCAGTGAGAGGGTTCTCCATCCTGACGAGGTCCTTCTCCGGCAACATGGATTTCCTGTAGACGTCTTCCTCGTTGGTGAGGATATACGTATGGGTCTCCAGAGCTCCTGTACCAGCCAGCACGTCCCGCATGAGATCGGAGAATCCTTCGACAGGGGAGAGTTCTGCAGTCTGATCGATCTCCGGCATCTCGGCCTCAACGTTCGAGTACCTGTGTGCTATAACCACGTCCTCTATCAGATCATAATCATGCATTACATCTGTTCTATAACACGGGACCTCGACCTCAAGCATCTCTCCTTCCTTGACGGAGTACCTCATGGACTCGAGTCTTTCAGCGATCTCATCCGCGGAGATGTCGAGACCGGAGATATTTCTGACGTAGTCTGTATCAAGCTCCATGGTATCTGGCTCAAGGACCGGGAGCTCCTCGCCGTCTACGTCCACCTTCTCTATGTCTCCTCCACGTTCTGCCAGAGCCGTCACAAGTATGTTCAGACAGTCTCTTACCGTGTCCTCGTCCATACCTGTAACATCTATAAATACATCCTCAGTTTCTTCCTCTACCTCTGTTAACTGGTTGTTTATGATTGGAGGGAAGCTAAGGACCTGATCATCGGAGTCTATGATAACAGGGTATCTCTCTTCCTCCTCAAGTATCCAAGAGTACTTCCTGCCTTTCTCATGTGTCTCAAGTATCTCTCCGAGATCCATCTCTTTCTCCGACTCCAGAGGCCTGAAAGAGACCTTCCCGGGACGTTTCGCCGTGTATCTGAACGGAGGCTCTAATCCGGATAAGTCATGGAGGCCGATCGCAAGCTTTTCTCTGCGCCTGCCCATCGTCTCATGGAGCTTTTCCTGTAGCTGTATAAGGCCGTTTATCTTCTTTCGTGAAAGCTCTATGTTACGGACCACCGCACATCCGATATGTGGACGAACATCCTTCACAGGCTCCTCGACGGAGACCTCTACCTCAGCAGGAGCCGGCTCGTACCTGACTCTACCCTCCTCGAACCCAAAGAAGCCTCTGTACGCCCGTGCAAGTCCCTCAACCGAGAGGAAGTCCGGACGGTTCGGATAGGTTTCGACGTCCCAGCGGTGCTCTCCCTGTTTCTCCCACGAGTGTGCACCGAGGAACGCTGCCTCTTCCCTTAGCTTCTGCTCTGATACCTCGTTTTCCATCAACTCGTCCAGTTCTCTCTTGTCTATCTCGATGTGTGGCATTATCTCTCAGGCCTCCAGACCGGAGTCTTCTCAAGGTTTTCTATATCGTTTCTGTAGAGATCCCTGATGTCGTCGAGGCCCATCTGCAGAAAAGCTATTCTTCCGAAGCCAAGACCCCATGCCAGAACCGGGACCTCCCGCCCCAGCAGAGGCTTTACAACCTCCGGCCGGAACATCCCGGCTCCTCCGAGACCAACCCATTCCCCGTCGTGTTTCACCTGTACCTCGACGCTCATCTCCGTATACGGGTAGTAAGAGGGTATCAGGCGGAACTCGTCGTAACCCATCCTCTCGAAGAACTTACTGATATAACCTTTAAGGTTTCTGAAGTTGAGGTCCTCGCCTACAACAATTCCCTCGGTCTGAATGAACTCAGGCAGATGGGTGGCATCTACTGTTTCATTCCGGAAGTTTCTGGCAATCTTGAAGTACTTCTTCGGCAGCTCCTCGTCCTCGATGTCGATCCTGTGCAACGTCTCAGCCGAGACAGCGGTGGTGTGTGTCCTCAAAACGTTTCCTGGACCCCTCCCCCCGGCTCCAGCCATACCCCCACCCCTCCCGTTCGGTGTCCCCCCGTCTTCGTGAACCTTCCCTATCTTTTCCACCTTCTCTCCGAACTCTTCCAGGCTTGATCGGGCAGGCTTCTCCAGGAAAAACGTGTCCTGAAGCTCTCTGGCAGGATGGTCCTGAGGAGTGAAAAGTGCATCAAAGTTCAGCAGGCTCGGCACCACGAACTCTCCCTGCATCTCCTGGAAACCCATCTCCAGCCAGATCCCTTTAGCCTCATCTATCACGTTCTTGTAAAAGTGTTTCTTTCCGGTTCTGGGTGTATCTGCCCTTGACTCGACGTTGAACCTTTCCTCGATGGAGTCAAGGTCAAGCTCCTCTGCTTTCTCCGTAGCCTCCAAGACCTTCTCTGTGGCAACCTCTTTCTCGACGAGACCTCTCTCAATAAGGGTTTCCGGGTCTTCTGGCTCCCCGCCGTCTTTTAACCTCTTGAGTCCCTGGAAAACAGGATCTTCCTCTAGGTTGGCTCCTTCCTCCGTCAGGAATACGTCGCCTTCCTTCAGGTCTATCCAGCCTCTTTCACGTGCCTGACCCAGAGCTACGGGCTTATGCCAGATATCATCCGACGTCGAGACCGGCTGGTCTCCGGCCTCTTCTACCAGTTCCTTCTCCGGGGAAACTCCCCGCTCAAGAATCTCTCTGCCCTCCGAAGTAAGGGTGTATCCTTTCTCGACCTCGGAGGATTCGATGGTGCAGAGATCCTTTTCCTCAAGCTCGAGGGCTGCCCTGTTGATCATGGACTGATCCATTCCGTCGTCTTCAAGCTCCGATACAGTGACCTCGGACTCCTGCTTCAGGACGGATAGAAGATTCTCTGCCTGTTTTGTAAGTCTCACGGCCTTACAGAGTTGTGGAACTGTTTTATAACTGGAGTGTCTCGAGGAATGCACCCGAAGCTATCAACACCGCACACACCGCTATCAAAACGGTGTAACGCCTCCAGTGTTCATGGTCAAGGTCTTCTCTGGAAAGTGAGGCCGAGATGAAGGTTCCTGCTATGCCTGCACCGATGAAACCCGAGATTTCGAGAACGGTATGTGGAACATAGGTCAGAACCGTCACCGGGTTGAATATCATAAGCTCTGCGAAGAATACGCCGAGAACAGAGGCGTTCCATGAGAGCACGAAGCCTCCGGCCGAGCCTATCGTCACCGCCAGAATCAGTACGGCAAAAGCTACAGCAAGATTGTTCACCAGGATAGGCACAAGTCCAGGCCCACCGGTCGCCGATCCGGTGAGCCCTATTATGTTTCTCTGGGCGCGGAAAAGCGAGGGATTCTGGAACGCCAGAAAACCGAAGCCTGCAGCCTGCCCGATGAAGACGGAGCCATAGACCTTGAACTCCTCGATGCCGGGAACCCTCTCCATTTCCTCATCGAAGAAGTAAGATGTCAGAGAGTAAACAACAGGTATAGATCCAAACACTACCGACATCATACCGATCTCCGCTGGAAACGCTATTCTGGCCGCCAGAAAACCTATCATCGAAACAGAGGCTCCAAGCAGTATCAGTGCCGGGAGGTTTGCCTTTTCCTCTTCACGCAGCAGAACCTGCTCTATCATAAATAGGTATTTGTGGATCGGTTAAGTTAAATCCCCTGGTCTTCAAGGAAGCTCTCGACCTTCGGCTCCGCTTCTCTTCTCTTCTGTTGATGATCCCGTAGAAACTCCTCGATTCTCTGTTTTGCGATCTGTTTCAACTCTCCTGAAAGCATCTCTCCGGAGGTATACTCCTTTCTGATTCTTTCCAGTTCAGCGTCGTCCTCCACCAGATGAAAGGCCAGTAGCTCAAAGACCATGTCCTCCGAGATGTCGGCGCCTTTCCGTCTGTGTTCCTCCAGAGTATCCTGTCCACCGGTCTTTGCCTCATCTATCTTTTGCTTGGCATCCTCGACGTCGTCGGTAAGGGCGATAAAGCTTTTTGGATCCGAGCTGGACATCTTGCCGCCCTGGAGACCGCGCATAAACTTGTTGTAGGTTGAGGCAGGCTTCCTGAACTCTTGCTCGTCGTACTTTCTCGCTACCTCTCTGGTGAGTCTGATATGTGGATCCTGATCTATTCCTACAGGGACGACAGTCGGCTTCGGGCCACCGTTCTCCGTAAACTGGGGCCTCAGGATATCAGCGTACTGGGTCAAGGCAGACGATACCTTTCCCGGCGAGGCAGAGCCGTAAGTCGCCTCGACCTCGTTCTGGGTCAGATGTCTCGAGAACTGCTTGCTCCTCGTATGATGTCTGTTGCCTGCCTGGCTCTGAAAGTAAAAATCCGTCTTCTCAAGGTCTAATCCCAGAGCCACGTAGTTTTTCAGGTACTCCTCTATAACAAGCTTCCGTGCCTCCTCAAGCCCCATATCCCTGGTATTATAGGCTTCTATGTCTGCCGCTGCTATCGTGATCTCGGCACCCATCTCCTGATACATCAGAATCTGATCAACCACGGTCTTGTGACCGAAGTGAAAGATACCGGAAGGCATGATACCTGTCATCATAGCTACGTCTTCGCCCGAATCCTTCGCATCCAGGAACTCATTCATTCCACGGTGGCCGAAGACTATGCCTCTTCTGACAAGCCTGTTATCCGGCATAGAACCCTCAACATCGGAGATTGGATCTATACCAAACTTCTCCATCTTTTCCTCGTACTCGCCTATCTCAACATCTCCCCAGGGATCAATATCAGGCATCTT
>CAKZNU010000026.1 GCA_937132175.1 uncultured euryarchaeote | reverse complement strand
GCTCGGTAAACGGAACACCTGGAAGCGATCAAGCACAGGAAAACAGGCCAGGATTCGTTTCCCAGCTACTTGGAGGGATCTTTGGGTAAAGGATCAGACGCGTGCAGCTTACTTACTTGACCTGGCAGTTGAATGTAAGCTGTTTCATTTAACCCATCACCTGATTCCGAACATTTAGGAGTTTTGGACCCAATTTAGGGCATCTTCAAATTCGTCGAAGCTTTCAATTTCCGTATCTTCTGTTCTATCTTTCACATTTGATTTTAGTGTCATTGCGGTCAGTCCGTCTGATACAAATGCACATCTCTCAATATCTACATAGTTTACGTTATCAGCCCAGTTCTTAGCTATGTAGTCTTGAGAGTCCTTTGGCATCTTGTCGGCTCCAACCAATGTCACATTACCTTTTATGTCGTCTTGGCTTACGACTTTTCTGTAGGCCTCAGTTGCGCTCTTCAGTTCTTCGTCAGCATATCCTTGCCATCCTTCCATTCTGAAGACAGCTATATTACCTTTGATTTCATAAGACCAGTTATACTCACTGTCATCGTACAGTCTCTGTGCCATGCACAATCATGGTCAAAGGCCCTATAAAAAATTCTTGATCGTGTAGCTTACCAAAAAATGTTATGGCAGGACCCGGATTTGAACCGGGGTCTGGCCGTCCCAAACGGCCAATGATAGTCCACTACACCAACCCGCCCTGTGTTACACGTACCGGCTTCAAATTCTTTTAAACGGATCAGGGCTCGGGATCCTCTAGGGCTTTTTATTCAAGCACTCCCGAATAATCAGTATGAGCACTGTACTGGTGGTAGGTACGGGGATTGCCGGGGTTACGGCCGCCCTGAGCCTTTCGAACTCCCACAACGTTGTCCTGTGTGGAGACCGGGAACACATCTACCAGCCCGGAGTGATAGATTATTGTACGGACAGGGTGGAAACCGCAAGCTTCGACGTCGAGAAGTTTACCGATGGCTCCGATATACGGTTTCTGGATGGCAGACCGGAGGATTCCGGAGACGGATACACGAGAGTAGACGGCCAGGACATAGAGTACGATATACTTGTCTCTGCACCCAGGCTGGTGTCCCGGGAGCCGGAGTTTTCCCTCGAGTATGCTCTAGACATGTATGATCCGGGAGAGGCGACCGATGCTTCAGAAACTGATGGTTCCGCTGTAGTCATCGGGGCAGGTAGGCGAGGAGTCGAGACCGCCTTCATGCTTGCGGAAAAAGGCTGTGAAGTCAGGTTAATCGAAAGATCAACGAGGCCTCTCCCAGGTTACAGGAGAGAGGTTTCAGAGGCCTTACTTGCAAGGCTAGACTCAGCAGGAGTAGGCTTCTCCGGAGGCAAAGAGGTCAAACACATTACAAACTACGGCCTGGAGCTTGAATCCGGAGAGGAGGTAGAGGCCGGTACAACGATATGGTGCGGAGGGCTGGAGTACAGGGAAAACGGACTCGACCATGATAAGCTGGCCAGACCGGATACCGACAGAAATATCTTCCGCGAGGCCGAGCAAGCAGGACTAAAGGCAGCAGCCGAGGTCCAGGGCGAAGAGTTTGAAAGCCGGAAATACGGACGGGAAATACTCAGAACCGGGTCCAGAGGCACCTTCATCGGCAAACGTACCATGTTTGATTCATCGATTCTGCGTTATATTCCGGCTGTGAATACCCGTCTATACAGAAGGCGTCAGGCGAAGAGACAGGGAGACACAGCTCTGGAGTCAGTGAAGAGTGCCCTCTCTCCTCTCAACGTCATGGGCGAATAAGGCATAGCCCACCTCCTCAGGCGAAAAATCCGTATCCTCGGAAATTTCACGTATCTCCTCTATCATCCGGACGTAGTCGAACGCGTCGAAGCTTTCCTTCCTCTCCTCAAACCTTCCAAGCCGTTCCAGAGACGCCCAGACCCTTGTATCAACGATGGCGTGTCTCTCCGGATTCTCCGCGGCCAGCACACATGAAGCGGTTGGAGCCTGGAAACCTTTCAGAGCGGATACAACTGCGATAGAGGCAAAGTCTCCGTCTATTCCCAGGAGCTGGGAGGTTACCTCTCTGCAGAGTTCCTCAGGGTTTTTCTTCACATGGTATGCGCTGCGGGTGCTGGACTCATAGGCAATATCGTAGAGTTGCTTCCTAGTGAGGTAGCCCTGGTTTCTCAAGGTCTCGCCCCAGTTTCTCACCTTCTCCGGGGATACACCCGAGGTATCGCTGTATATATCAAGATACCTTTCTATGAAGTCTTGATCGGCCTCCATATGTATCAGGACTAAGCTACAGGTTCCTCGTCTTCTTCCGGTTCACGGAAGTTTTTCTCTCCCCACTCTCTAAGCTCTCTTACGGCACCTTCAAGCTCCTTGCCTCTCTCCGTCAGGCTGTAGTCGACTCTGTAAGGCTTCTTGCTTACGACCTCACGGTTCACAACACATGCACGCTGAAGATCCTCGAGGCTGTCCGAAAGCACCTTTGAGGATATACCGGAAAGATCTTTTTTCAGGTCGTTGAAGCCCATACTACCGTTTTCAAGAAGTCTCTCAATTATTACAGGATTCCATTTCTTTGATATCAGGCTCGCGGCAGTGGTCATGGGACACCATTCCTCCCCCGAGCAGGTTGCAGGAAGCTTGGAGCGACCCTCACTCGTTTCCTTCGAAGACATAAGGTATTAGAGGGTCAAAAACCTTATACATATTTCCAGAAACACAGTTACTCTAAATACAGTTACTTCAACGTAATATAAACGCCATATGAGGCCTCTATTTAAAATCATTTGGAGAGCACTGAATCAGGGATGATTCCTTTCGAGGACGAGCCGAGTCTCACCGACTCGGAGAGGTACGCAGAGAAAATACTGGAGTCGAACTGGGATAACGTCGTCAGGACGACGAGAGGAGTGTTGGAGGACCTCAGGAACAGGCACCCTGAGATATGTGAGATACTGGACAGGGAGATAAGGGAGGATGCTCAGAGAGACGTCAGTGACGCCTTCAGATCAGGGATACCGGACTTTCTGGCATTCGACGACAGCGGCGGGTACCGATTCATCGAGATAAAGTCATCCGGAGACGGACTGAGACACTCACAGCTCACCTGGCTAAGAGAGTTCAGAGGTGTCAACGCGGAGATATGGTTTACGGAGCAGGATACAGGAGAAAACCTGGATACCGAAGAAATCGGTGTCTACACCTTCGAGGACAGGAAAGGAGAAAACTCGAGTACAGAAGCCAGGAGAGATGACGGAGACTACGTGGTGGATATACCGGATACCCTTGCATCCATCACAGGTATTGAGGACGGCAAGAAACTAACGTGGCGGCTGAAAAGCAGTGACGAACTCATTCTTGATACAAGATAGCGGCAGCCGACAGAAAGCATAAGTAACTTACCCCAGAGTTACTCTATATGAAGGATGCTCTGAAACGGTTGTTTGCCCCAAACATGTACCGGGGCCATGCAATCGTGCTTTCAACGTTCGTATCCGGACAGATCTACTCTATACTGGCGGTTTGAAGGTTTTTGGGCGCCCAAAGCCCCCTTTCTGGTATTATTTAAACCCCTCTTGTCTTTTTTTTATGGGCAAAGCATCTTTATTTCCTTTTTATAGCAACAAACACCGAGCTGAAGGGGTTTTGGAAGGGAGGCAAACATCA
>CAKZNU010000025.1 GCA_937132175.1 uncultured euryarchaeote | reverse complement strand
GCCTGAGTCAAACAAGTATACACTTAGAGATGAAATAGACGGAAAGGAGACCGTGCCTGCCCGTCCACCAAAGTTCTCTTTCCCTGACAGACACGGTACATACAGACGCAGAACAAAGAAGCAGGTGAACCAAGATGGAGACAACAAGAATTGAATACGAAAAAGAGTTTGACGCAGAAAATCCTATATTCATCGAAGGTCTGGCGGGTATTGGACACGTAGGCAGGAACGTGGTAAGCTACATCGCAGATCACACCGATGCAGAACACGTTGGAAGTGTACACTCACACCACTTCCCGCCTTTTGCAATGGTCGAAGACGACAAAACCGTAGAAACCATAAAGAACACAATCTATCAGGTGAGCAGGGATGACAACAGAGATCTCGTCATACTTGAAGGCAACGCTCAGGCCTCTA
The DNA here is from genome assembly GCA_937132175.1 of uncultured euryarchaeote. GTDB lineage: Archaea > Nanohalarchaeota > Nanosalinia > Nanosalinales > Nanosalinaceae > Nanosalina. The sequence continues at coordinate 763 of CAKZNU010000025.1, read as the reverse complement.
CACCTCAAGGCCACCACGAGGTTGCGGAAAAAATTATGGATATCGTGGACGACTGTGACGCATCGGAACTCATCACTGTAGGAGGCTACGGACAGGGAGACGTCATCGAGGATCCATCAGTCTTCTCAGTTACAACCTCGGAGAAACAGAAAGAGGAGGTTGAATCCGCAGGAGCGACGTTCGATCACGACGTAGGACAGATAGTCGGAGTATCCGGTCTTTTGCTTGCACGAGGAAAGGAAAACGGTTACGAGGGAACATGCTTCCTCGGAGAAACCCCAGGATTCCTGCTCAGCGATCCCAAGTCCACAGAGGAGGTTCTGAAGGTTCTCGAACAGTACCTTGATCTCGATCTAGATCACTCTGAGCTCGACGAGAAGGTAGAGGAATCACAGCAAGTTCTTGAAAAGATACAGAACCTCAAGCAGTCGGACTCCGGCAGGGAAGACGGAGTCCCGGACTCAGACCTTGGGTACATAGGATAAAAAAGGTGGAGATGATCAATGAGTATGGAATACACAAGGTATGAACGTGCCAGAGTTCTCGGGGCAAGAAGCCTTCAGCTACAGATGGGTGCTCCAGCGTTTGTTGATCACGAGGAAGACGATAGCCCTCTGGAGATAGCCCAGAGAGAACTGGAAAATGACAGCCTGCCTATAACTGTAAAGTAATGAACGTTGAGAAGCTGACAGAGCTTCCGGACGAGATACAGAACAGGAGTTCTCTGAAGATCTCCGGAAGCCTGGCAGCCTCCGGATTACTT
>CAKZNU010000024.1 GCA_937132175.1 uncultured euryarchaeote | reverse complement strand
ATTCTAGCCTAGAATCTCAGATTCATCTATGCATAGTTCCTCCATAACTTCTTCCATAGAATGCCATTCTTTCTCTCCTTCTCTCTGACCTTGAGAAGTCTCTTCAGTTTGTTCGGGTAGAGACTTTATTCCTCCTCAATCCTCTGTCTTATAGTTTCTCTCACCCGTTCAGAAGGAGAAGGATAATTTCTCTTTCAGCAGCCTCCTCTATCTCTTTTTTCTGCTCATCTGGCAGCTTCACAGTAATCGAACCCATAGACCTTTCTCACCAAAATTGTACGCAGGTAAGTCATATGTGTTATATCTTGGGGTGGCTGCATTCGGCATTACAACATAGAAAGGTTTTGAGAGTCCAGCAATTTCTCGAACAGCTCTCAAAAATTAAGTTTTTACAGCTGGTTTCTGAAGTAATTTGCACTTGGCGGAATATTCTCAGGCTCTACTGAAAAATAATTTCGCTCGGCGTAATTTTTCCATGCTCTTGGACACTCTCTTCAGCCAGATCGGTGTCTCTGCTGTGTCTTCTCTTTGATGTTCTGGTAACCTGGTTTCCGCCGGAGTATACCGTAGATCCTTATCTCTTGATCTTCTATGTTGTATGTCACTCTGTATGTTGAGGCCGTTTCAGCTTCTCTCTTTCCATCTGCTCCGTCTATCCTTTTAGCGTCGCCTTGTTCAAAACATTGCTCCGGAGATTCTCCTGTCTCAATCGTAAGTGTAATTTCCCATTTACCGCCATCTATGTGTCTGTGCTTCCCGCAGGAGCCGAGTGTGAGCCCCGGGTTCATGGAAAAAAGGCCTTAAACCTGTACGGTATCTGCCGGACTTATACTCCTGCATCATCAATAGCTTGAGGGCTGATCCCGGAACCAGCACAGTGATAAGTGTTATTGTATAGTAACAAATATATGAGTGCTGGAGAGGTGACCTCGAAGAGAACTCTGGAGGAGGATTATCAGCCAGGGACGGATGAGGTGGAAGACTATCAGCCGGGACCTGAACTTCACAGGGAGATATCTGCGGACGTAGATAGATCGGTTGCTGCCTCGGTAATACTGGATGAGATGGACGATGTGGAAAGTCCCGAAGTCTTCAGACTGGATGGTGAACGTGCCTCAGTTTCCCAGGGCCAGGAGTACGAAGATGTTTACGAAATAGATTTTTCAGAGGTCGAGGACTCACTTTCTGATGATGATATACTTGATGCTTATGCCGTAAGGGTGGCCCTTGGAGACGCAGACCATTTCTCGGGAAACTACGTTGCTTCGGACTCCTCAATTGTTCCGATAGACTTCGAGCAAGATAGCCATCCTGTCACCTCCCTGTGCACGGCTGAAAGATACCTGAAGGATGGATCAGATGATGCTCCGGACGTAGAAATCGATGACGAAGAGATAAGACCTTACCTCGTCTCCAGGGTTCAGGAGCTGGCAGAGTCCGTAGACCTTGACATGGTTGAGACCCGTCTCAGAACCCGGTACGACATCCACAGGGACCTCATGGGCGAGGAACCCAAGGGTCTTCCTAGTGGAGCCCGGGACAGAATAGAGTCGATCGAGATGACGAGAAACCTGGAAGAACATATCTAGGAGGGAGGTGTTTCTATCAAAGAAACCTATAAGAACAGTCCCATTCTTTACTCAAAGCACGCCGCCGACCCGGAAGCCTCTGTGG
>CAKZNU010000023.1 GCA_937132175.1 uncultured euryarchaeote | reverse complement strand
GTTTAAGCGATTCTAGACGGTTTTCTCGATTGCGTAGATCTCGACTCATACCGAGTACCTCCATTCGGAGGCGTCTCCACCGAGACTACTGGATCTACCACATCTCCTTAAGCGCCCAGGGCAGGGCTCGAACCTGCGACCACCACGTGGCTGTCTATTTGCCATGTTGAAGGCTTTGGACAACTTCCGGAGGAAGTTGTGGTTAACAGCGTGGCGCTCTACCTGCTGAGCTACCTGGGCTGTGTGTCATGAAGTTTAGTTGAGTTTTTTTAAACCATACCGGAGTTGGTGGAGGAAGGATTTATTTATGGGTGTAAGCATCTGTATGTGTGGTCTTGGAGAGTCTGGTTCCGGTTGATTTTGGTATTATCCTGGTGACGGCTTTTGTGCTGGCTACGGTGGCTTCTCGTACCGGCCAGCCTACGGTTATTGCGTATCTTGTTACGGGTCTGGTGCTTGGCCCTGTTTTTCTGGATGTGGTAGAGACCACGGAGTTTGTGTCTCTGGTTTCTGAGCTGGGTTTTCCTCTGCTTCTGTTCTTGATCGGTCTGGAGATGAAGTTTGATGCCTTCCGCAGTATTCTGGATCGTGTGGGAAAGATTGCGGCTTTACAGGTTGTTACCCAGCAGGTTCTGGCGTTTACGGTGGCCTATCTTCTTGGCTTCGGTCTGCAAAACTCCTTTATCGTCTCTATGTGTACGATATTTGGCGCGACGCCTGTCGTCGTCAAGATGCTTACGGACAAGGACGAGACCTCTACCTTGGCGGGCCGTCTCGATATCGGCGTCCTGATTCTTCAGGACTTTTTCATCATCGTTGTTCTCGGGTTTCTGGCCGCCGGACAGATATCCTCTCTGGCGGATGTTGGTTTGACTCTTGGAAGGATTCTGGTTCTGGGAGGTGCTTTAGGTGCGGCCTCGGTGCTTCTCTCCAAGGCGGTTGAGAAACGTGTCTTGCGTGGTGTTGCGGATGAGGAACATGCCTTCTTTATTGAGGGTTTGGCATGGGCGTTTCTGTTTATCTCTCTGGCGGATGTCCTCGGTCTATCGCTGGAGATCGGTGGTTTTCTTGCTGGCCTGAGTCTGGGACAGCTTCCTTACAGCGTTGAGCTTCAGGAACGTGTCAGGCCGTTGACGAATCTACTGTTTGCGGTGTTTTTCGCGGAGATCGGTCTTTCTCTGAGTGCAGAGGAGCTTTTCAGCTTCTGGCAGGAGGCTTTAATCGCTATCTTCGTGCTCTCGACCTCTGCGTTTTTCGTGATGTATCTGCTCTCGAGGTGGCAGGAGTTTTCGGTTGAGACAAGCTTCAAGTCATCGATAAACCTGGTGATGATGTCGGAGTTCGGACTGGTAGCAGGTGCTGTAGCGGTGGACAACGGCCTGCTTTCTGCCGGCATACTTGGTTACATGACGTTGATCAAGCTGATCACGAACGGGTACTCTGTATACCTCATCCAGTACAATGACAGGATATACAGGTTCTTCAAGCCGTATCTTCCGGGCTCAGGCGATGAAGGCTCAGAGCCAGTATCTGATGATGAGGCTTACGCTGTTATACTCGGGAGTTCTGATCTTGATGAGGTGGTGCGTCCGGTGATAGATGAGAGGTTTGACAGGGTTGTATTTGTTGAGGATGATCCTCACGAGATGCAGACCTTGAGGGATGAGGGCGAGGAGTTTGTCTTCGGTAGCCCTGAACACCGTGAGGTACTGGAGGAGGCCGGTGTTGAGGAGGCTTCGGTTGTCGTGAGCCTGGAAGGCGATCTGGAGCTTGATACGGAGCTTGCGGACAGGCTTGGAGATACGGAGACGGAGTTTGTTGCGGTCTCAGACAGCAAGGAGGAGGCACAGGATCTCCGTGAGGCAGGTGCCTCCCATGTTATCCTGGAGGATGATGCGGTGAAGGCTGAGCTTGAGTCAAGGCTTGTTGGAGACATAGGTGATCTATCATGATAATCAGTATATCGCTTGCTTTGATGGTTGCAGGAATGCTTCTGTTCGTTCTTAGAGGCTTCGATGTTCCGGAGATACCTCTTTACCTGGTCTCAGGTCTGGCCCTGAGTGCCTTCGTCGGCTTCGGTGAGGCACAGGGTTTCCTTCCGGAGTCCTTCGTGGAGCCGGCTATAATTACGGAGCTTGCCTCTCTCGGTCTTGGAATACTGGTGTTTTACACAACTTCAGGCATGGAGCTTGACTCCAGGAGAAAGACCTCTCTGGATTCGTTTAAGTCCTCTACGTGGCTCTTTGCGGTCAGCTTCGGGTCCGTAGCAGGCATCTCGTCATTACTTGGTATACCTGCTTTCGGGTCTTTCCTGCTGGGGTTGGCGGCTTCCGTGGGCTCTACGATGCTTGACTTCGGGATAGTTAAGGAAGAGACCAGGGCCGGCCACATCTATGGAAGACTTACGGAAAACACCAACTTCTTTACGGATCTCTTTGCTGTAGTTGCCTTCGGCGGCGCAATCTCTGCCTTTGCGGATGCCGGAGCCGTCACAGGCATAATGTCGTCTACGGCTTTGATTCTGGCGGCTCTTTTGCTCAGGAGGCCTTTCGGCTCTGTCATCATGAGGGTTACTGATGGAGAAAGTGAGCTTCTCCTACTTTCAGGTGTTATGGCCTTCGTCTGTTCTGCCGTGGCGTCCGAACTTCTTGGGGTCACGGCTTTGCCCGGTATCTATGCTGCAGGAATCCTGATGGTGGATACAGAGTTAGGTTACCGGGTCAGAGAACGGTTTTCCAGCATCAAGGACTTCTTTACGGCTCTGGCGTTTTTCTCTATAGGATTTATGTTCGAGGTTCCCCCGACCCGGTACCTGGTTGCTGCCCTGGCTGTGGGGACTGTAGCGGTTGTGCTGCGTCCACTCCTACAGATTCTTTTCACCAGAATACAGGGATACGACCTCAGGACAGGGTTCATGTCTTCGCTGCAGACCTCTCATGTATCTGAGGTGGCCTTGCTTTCATCTCTGATAGCTATGCCGGTTACAGGGGACCTGGTGTTTAACTCGGTGGCATTCATCTTTGCCGTGTCGGTGGTGTTTGCGGAGCTTGTAGAGGACAACGAACAGTACCTGTTTGAACGGCTTTTCTCGAGCTACGAGCTGGATCCGGAGAAGACGGATCTCCCGGAGAATCCGTCCGGCCATGTCATCCTTGCGGGCTACGACGAGAAGACGGAAGGCATCGAAGACATGTTTGATAGAGAGGTTGTTGTTGCGGACTTTGACCTTGAGAGAATCGAGGAGGCTGAGGAAAGAGGTCTGTACCATCTGCTCGCAGACTTGGAGTCCAGCGAGGCGTGGAAGACTATGAACGCTGGGGAAGCATCTCTGGTGGTATCTGGTACCGGGGACGGCTCGGTCAAGAACATGGTCCAGGAGATCGAGGGTCCTACAAAGGTTACCGTAGATCCTGACTCGGATAGCGTAGAGCAGCGTCTGAGGAGTATGCTTGGTTCCTCGATCGAGTAAAAATAAGAAAGAAATGGAGAAGTGTTACTCGGCCTTGTGGATCAGGTACATATCCAGGAATCCGTAGACCTGCTTACAG
>CAKZNU010000022.1 GCA_937132175.1 uncultured euryarchaeote | reverse complement strand
CAAGGACTCCGTCCCGAGCCAGATCGTGGACGGTGGCCCCCCTGGCAGGGACACCGGTAGCAGCGACACCAAGCTCGGATCCGACCTCCCTGTAAGAATCCAGGCGGTTAAGGTAATAGAAGTTAGGAGCTTGTTCATTACCCACGAAGATGTCGATACCGTCTTCCGTAGGAATGTTTACGATGCTGCGGCCACCGGTAGTACGGTCCATCCTGTACTCCGGTGCAACATCTTTCAGGGAGCCGTTTTTCTCCACCACCAGCTGCATAGGTCCGCCGTACCTCGCCACGAAAAACCCGTACCCATCCGGAGTATACGTACAGGCGACACTTCTGCCGGCGTACCTGTTCACAACATAAGAGTCTTGGAAAAGGTCAACCCAGGAACCATCCTGTAGATCGTAGAGCCTGTCCGAAGTTCCCTTTCTTCCGCCGAACTGTCCTCCCGTCGTAAGCACATAAATCTCTTCCTGGCCGTCACCGTCGATGTCACAGCCAGCAGCCCCTATAGCATTTGTCTCAGGGTCACGGAGAACCTCCGGTGTATCCTCGACCAGGCCTCCATCCCTCCACTTCATGAGAGAGTTCGGTCCCCTGAAACCGGTCGCATACACCATGGTCTCGTTTTCCACCTGTACAGATGCCAGACCATACCTTCTCAGAGCCCGGTTGTCCTCAATACTTTCCGTCATATCCTCAAAGCCCTCCTCATTCTCTTCTTCCATGTAAATAGCTAGACCAGCCAGAAATAAAACCAGAGGGACAAAGACAGCGACAAGACGAAGCCTGCCAAGATCCTCAATGCCAAGTCCGGAGACCTTCTTCGCCAGATCCACGGAAAACAAGTACCTGTCCGGATTTAAATCGGTGCCGGAAACACCCTCAAAAACCTTCCGAACTGGTTGAAACCATGGAGGATCTGGCGAAAGAGATCTCGAGCCTCGACGCAGTCAAAGCAGTAAGAAACAGGAACGGAAACCTGAGGGCAGAACTCTTCTCAAGGCAGGAAGGAGAAAGATACAGGATACCTGCAGACCTCTCGACCGCATACCGCAAGATAAAAAACGTTTTGAACCGGTACAGAGACGAAGGAAAGATAGAGGGCTGGGAGCGTCTTGAGAAACCGGAGAAAAAATACAGAGACGACTCACACGTAGACGTATCCGACAGAAAAACGGAAGGATACGACAGAGACAGCTACGTATTCCACATAGACTGATCAAGAACGATCTCGACCAGGTCAGAAACCTCGGTATCCCTGAGACGGCGATAACGATCCCTACCCTTTCTGACTGCATCAAGAACATGTTCCTCATCCGGAACCGGCACATAACCTACAAGCGCCAGAAACCTAGCTTCCTCGGCCTCAAGCAAGCCCTCATCCAACAGCTCCTCAACCTTCTCATGTAGCTCCTGGGCAGGTACACGATCCTCTTCCATAGCCTCATCGTAAAACTCCACAGAGTCCTCATCGTAACCAAGAAACCTGCCAACAGACTCCCCGGAGCTTCCGTAAAAACTACCTTCAGAATCCAAGAGATCAAGCCTCTCAGGATCAGACGCCAAGAAAACTCCTCTACCAAACTCATCACTCCTGACCTCGAGATACAGATCCTCAGAACCGGCCAAAGACCTGAGAACCTTTACCGCACGATCCGAAACAGACATAACCAAAGCACCTGGTTTCAGGCCCTCAGAAACCATAAAAACAGAAACCGCCTCCTCAACAGTAACAAGCCGTGAAAGCCTCCGAAACCTGCCCATACCGGAAAGCTTTCTTACAGCATCACGTAAACCCTCAAAGACCACACAACAACCTACACACCGAATAATTAATACCTACCGACAACGGAAGAGATACCAGAAACCTGCAAACAGCAAACACATACTTACCGAGAAAAAAGAGAGGAGGAGATTTTAAAACGTGTCAAAACAAATACAAGATGTATGAGTGTAGGTTTGTCCGGACGCAGTAGATCGGGAATCCTTCTGAAAGCTTTGCTGATAGCTCTAACACTGACC
>CAKZNU010000021.1 GCA_937132175.1 uncultured euryarchaeote | reverse complement strand
ACCACTGGAAGAAACAGAAGGAGCTCAAGAAGAAGCGTTACATGGAGAACATTGACCTGGATACCATTCCTACCGGCGGAGACGATCAGGCATACCTTGTAGACCTTGCCGAGGTCGGAACACGCACGTTCCTGAGGCTTGATGACCCGACCACGCACGCACTGATAGCAGGAGCCACAGGCTCGGGAAAGACAGTAACCGGACAGGTGATGGTCGAGGAAGCCCTCTCAAACGGCGCAAACGTCATAGTGCTTGATCCTACCGCCCAGTGGACCGGGTACCTGCGTGAAAACGAAGATCCGAGTATGGAGGAGCTTTACGACGAGTTCGGGCTTTCAAGCTCAGACGCCCGGGGATACGACGGAAACATCCGCGCCGTAGAGCCCGGAGACGAGATAGACATTACACCCTACCTTGAACAGGACGAGGATGGACAGATCATAGTCTTCAGCCTTCACAAGCTGGACTCAAAAAACATTGATGAGTTCGCCAACAAGACGATACAGCAGATCTTCGACGCCAACCTGCCGGAGAGAAACCATCTCGAGACCGTGATAGTTTACGACGAGGTGCACAGGCTTCTGGAGAAGTTCGGAGGCTCAGGGAAAGGCCTGAAACAGCTGGAAAGAGGTGCAAGAGAGTTCAGGAAGTGGGGTGTCGGCATGGTGCTTCTGAGCCAGGTGATCTCAGACTTCTCCGGTGAGATCCGGGCGAACATCGGCACCACGGTACAGATGCGTACCCAGTACGATGACGACCTGGACAGGATCAGGGAGAAGTTCGGTATAGATACCGTAAAATCTATTGCGAAGGCGGAGGTCGGCTCCGGTATGCTTCAGAACTCGGATTACAACCATGGAAGACCGTACTTCATTAACTTCCGGCCTCTCCTGCACTCTCCGCACAGGCTAAGCGACGAACAGCTGGACAAGTACGAGAAGTACAACAAGAGAATCGACGCCATAGAGGAAGAGATCCGCAGGCTGGAAGAGGAAGGAGAAGACGTATACGAGTATAACTCGGAACTGAAGCTTACGAAACGCAACCTGAAGAAGGGAAGCTTCAGCCTAGTCGATACCTATATAGAGGAGCTTGAAGAAAAGCTTGATATATGACCTTCGGTGAAACTATACTGTGGGACTACTAAGTGTCTTTTCGGGAGACGGTTCCGGCGACGAAACAGTATCTGATGCCATAGATCAGGCACAAGAACAGGTTGAGGACCTGGATCAGGACAAGGAGGAATGGAATCCGAGCGACTCCGGAGACCAGGACGAAGATCTGAAAGGTGACTCGGAGCTCCAGGCAGAGCTGGAGAAGACCAAGGCAAAGCTTGAAGGCATTAAGCAACAGCAGGAACGCCTCTCCAGCAAGAACGACCACATGGAGCAAAACATCGGCGGTATAAGAGAAAACCTGAAGGAGATACAGAGCCAGGCTCAGGAGGCCGTCTCCAAGTCGGAGAAAGCCAGTAGCCTTGTCGAAGACTTGGATCCACAGGAGATAGAGAAAAAACTTGAGAAAAAGGAGTCACAGCACCAGGAGCTAAGAGGCCAGATAAAGGAGGAAAGAGAGAAGAGAAAGGAACTCAGAAACCAGATAAGAGAGCTACGCTCCAGCATAGACGAAATCGGAAGTATAGAGAGCTTGAAGGAGATGAAGGAAGACGTCCAGGCGAAGCTTGAGACCATAGAGGAGCTAGAGCAGAAGGCACAGATCCAGTCAAACAAGGTAGAGGATATTTTTCAGGAACTCGAGTCAAAGTCATCGAAGATCTCCAAGCTTGAGGATAAAAGCGGCGAGCTTGATGACAGGTTCACCGACCTCAGGAAGAGGTTTGACGACATACAGATAAAGTATGAAGGTCTGCCTTCGGAGGACAAGTTCGACGACAAGATGGACCTTGTCGATGAAAAGCTCGAGGAAGTGGAGGAAGCAACCACGGCAGCAGAGGCAGCATTCGGAGAGATAGAGGATCTCGAG
>CAKZNU010000020.1 GCA_937132175.1 uncultured euryarchaeote | reverse complement strand
GCTTATACCTAACCTGGCTGTAAACCAGATATACCTGATCTTTGCGTTAATGGCTCTTGCACCAACGATCGGAGGCCTGAAGGATCTTGCCCTGCCGACGGCTGTAGCCCTGGGCGGGGTTCTCGCGGTCTCGACCCCAGGTATTGCCGCAGATGCCGTCTACTCAGAGGAAACGAGCTACCAGAGCCTTAAAGTCGAAAGGAGCGGAGACACGACCACACTGTACCTAGATGGCACCCCACAGTCAAGCAAGTACCTCGAATCAAACAGGTCTCCCTGGGAGTATCCGAAGTACTTTCACCTTGGATTCTTGATGAGGGAGGACGTTGAGGACGCCCTCTTTATAGGCGGTGGAGGCTTCGTCTCGCCCCAGCAGTTTGCCTCACAGGGCGTAGATGTAGATGCTGTAGAGCTTGATCCAGGCGTCGTAGATGCTTCACGCAGATACTTCAACCTCTCGGAGGGAGAAAACCTTGACGTACATGTAGAGGACGGAAGAGAGTTTCTCGAGGATTCTGAGAGTACTTATGATCTTGTGGTGCTTGATGCATTCCGTAAAAACACAGTGCCTTTTCACCTGACTACGGAGGAGTTCTTCGAGCTTGTACACAGAAAGACTGATGAGAACGGAGTAGTGATCTCAAACCTGATCTCTACGTCGTCCGGTCCAGGATCAGGCCTGGCAAGATCCTACCACAGAACGATCTCGGAGGTCTTTGAAACCACCTACTACGTGCCGACCTCAAATACTTCCTTCGTACAGAACGTAGAGATTATAGCCTCGAAGAACCAGAGACTGTCGAAGAAAGAACTCAGAGCCAGAAACTCGGAGTACAGCAACAGAAATCTATCCGGAGAGATAGGAATGATCCGAAAGATAGACAGCTCTGACTCACAGGTACTGACCGATGACTACGCACCTGTTGACAGATTGATGAGTCCTCTCGTAGGAAGGAGGTACGTGGTCAACTGAATACCTCTTTAGCCTCTTTAACTGTCTCTATAAGTCTTTCTACGTCTTCTTCGGTGTTATAGAGGTAAGGTGATGCCCTGGTAGTGCCGTTTGTATTTATCTCTCTCATCTGTGGCTGTGCACAGTGATTGCCGGCTCTGACCGCTACGTCTCTCTCGTCAAGAACCTGTGCCACATCATGAGGGTGGGCAAAATCGGTTTCAAAAGATACAAGAACTGCCCCCTGGGGAGAGACGACTTCGAGACCTTCTATAC
>CAKZNU010000019.1 GCA_937132175.1 uncultured euryarchaeote | reverse complement strand
CTGTGAGCCTCAGAGACTGCCTTCGCAGATATCGCCTTCAGGGACCTTGAACCCGGGTACTCTTGTTGAGGAACTTTTATGGTCTCTGTCACCGAATCTACCTCTACATCCGGGTCATCCAGAAGGTAAAGGCCACGGCGCGGTTCATCTTCCAAGACATCGCCAAAGGTATCATAGCTGCTAGGTTCTAACATCATGACAATGTTTATTACCATTAAGTATTAAATTATCCGGGCCAGGATGCTATATCTTATCAAAAGGAATAAGTTCCGTGACAGACAGATAACTATCATGGATCTGTTTCTGCCTGCGGCCATGGCTCTTGTTATAGGCCTGGTACACTTTTTCGGAGAGGAAATCGATGAGTACACCGGCATGTACAGCTTCTTCCTGGTTTCTTTCTCTGCCGGGTTCACGGTTGCATACTTTTTCTCCGCGTTGATGCCGGAGGTTATGAGAAATACCGCATTGCCTGTACAAAACGCCTCGATTTTAGCTGGTTTCTCAATGTTTTACGTCGTGGAGGAGTTTCTCTACGGGAGGGAAAGCAACCTGGGCCGGATACGGGAAGAGTTCAAGGAGGTACATACAGGTTTCACGATGCTGTACCATGTAGCAGTTGGCATGATCCTGTTTTTCCTGGCGCAGGGAGGGAGAGAGAAGCTTCTACTCTTTTTCCTTCCTGTGGTTTTGCATACGTTGGTAAACTCTCTGGCGATGAAGGAGATGCACGAAGAGATGCTAAAGTACAGATACATCAAGGTAATCACATCTCTCTCCGTACTTATCGGCGTACTATTAAACCACTTCCTGAGAGTTCCTGAAAGCTACATCTATGTGCTTCTCGGCACGGTCGCAGGAGCCTTCGTCTACATGGTGGTACATGATGCCCTGGACCCAAGAAAGGAAAGACCGGTCGGCTTCATATCGGGAGTACTCCTGTTCATAGCACTGAACGCTGCACTCTCCATACTTTAGCCGTACTGAACCCTGTCCATCCACAGAATCAAGGCTGTATGTGGCAGGGTAAGGACGGATATGAAGACGAGATACAGGGCAACGAAGCCCTGAAGATCAAGTCCCTGGAGACTGAAGGTGACAGTTGCCAGTAAAAGTATAGAGACAGCTGTAAGCGGGGCAGTATCCCTCAGTAGGCTGTAGAGATAGGCTCTGTGCTGACCCTTCTCCAGGGCCTGCCTCGAGGATCCCGAAAGAAGGGATAGACGGCAGAGATGCCTTACCGAGTGCCAGAGACAGAAGTATATGCCTACTGCAAAGACCGGGGGCAGCACAAGGAAGAAAACAACGAGAACGGAGATCTCGGAGATCCTGTATGCAGGGACCCTACCGGACGCAAAGTAGATGTAGAGAAAATGTATGAGGGCCAAAGTTACCACAAGTACAAGGACGGCAAGCCTCAGGCTCTCGGAGTAAAGCACGGAGAATCCACCGGTCGAGGACATGAAAAGAGACTGTACCGACTCCAGGAACCCGACGTATAGGTCAGGGTACGCTACAAGAGGAATCAGCATCGGTATGCCACCCCTCAACAGACCTGAGGCCGCTACCGTAAACCTGTCCGTATAGACGTCTCCGGGCCAGAGCTTCTTCACCGCATAGACATCTCCATCTCCCCAGTGCAGCCAAGTTATAATCACAAACGCAGCCAGAGAAGCTACCGGGAACATAAACCATACAAGAC
>CAKZNU010000018.1 GCA_937132175.1 uncultured euryarchaeote | reverse complement strand
GTCTTCTGTACTTCACCGTCTTTCAGTATCTTGAACTCTGTATTCTCCTTTAACCCGGTCACGGTGTAGTTTGCCTGCGTGCCTGAGAAGCCGGGTTCGATCTTCTCTGTAAGAGAGAGGTCATCTTTCCAGCCGGCGAAGCCTTTTGTCCAGCCGGATTCTAGGGTTCTGAGTAATGCCCTGTTCTGTTTTCTTTCATAGACGGCTTCGAGTTCTACTCCTTGTTCCGAGACCGAGTTACATCTTACGTTCCCTGCTCTCTCACACAGGAAGAAGTTTCCCGGATTTCCCGCTGTCAGGGAGAGGTTGGATACGCCATTTATCGAGTCGGCAAATACGTCCGCGTTGCCGGACAACTCAGCCTCACTCTCGAATTTTACTTGATCTGTAAAGTTGAGCGTGAAGTTATCTGAGGGCGAGGCCGCAGTTAGTGATGCATTGAGAAATAGATCTTTTCCGGTTTCCACCTCTCCAGGATCATACGTCTTTGAGTTCTCAATTGTTATCGCTGAAGCCAGTGAGACTGTGAATATGATGATCAAGGCTGGCAGATACGCTGCCTTTGTGCTTTTCAGGCCGTCTTTCATGTCGTCTCCGTTAGCCTCTTATTATCTCTACCTCGTAGCCTTCCGGGTCCTTGACGAAGCAGTAGTCTCCGGGACAGTCCTCGGGCGGTCGGTATCTTTCCCCGCCGGCGTCTACGGCGTCCTGATACGCCTGCTGGAGGTTTTTATCGGTTCTGAATGCCAAGTGTCCGAAGCCTTCACCTTTTTCGTATCTTTCGTCTTCGCCGTGGTTGTACGTGAGCTCGATCTCTGCCTCTTGGTCTTCCCTGCCCAGAAAGTAAAGTGTAAAGGTTTCCATCTCCTTCTTCCTCTTCAGCTGCATGTTGAAGGCCTTTCTGTAGAAATCTATAACCTTTTCCGGGTTTGACACCCGTATCATTGTATGAGCAAGCTCCATACCATATTACATGGTGCTTGCGGAATTAAAGAGGTTGCGTTTGAAAGAGCCAGAAGGAGGAATGAGCTTAACCTATGAAGTCTTTGACTGATTCAAAGAAGCTTTTCTCGTTTTCCTCGTGCTGTCTTAGCTCTTCCATGACCTCTTTCTGTTCTTCGGTTACGTCCTCAGGTATCCTGACATCTACTCTGACGTAGAGGTCGCCTTGGCCTCTTCTACGGGCCGGCATGCCTTTGCCCGAGATACGCATTACCTGACCAGGCTGAGTACCCTTCGGAATATCGACCTGGATCTTCCCATCGGGATGAGGGACCTCTATCTCTGTACCCAGTGCCGCGTCTCCCACACCTATCCTGGCTGTAGTATAGAGGTCTGAGTCCCGTCTCTCCAGTGATTCATGTGTCTCGACGGTTACGTAGACGTACAGGTCTCCGGACTCTCCTTGCCGGGATTCATGTCCCTTGTTTCTGACACGGAGTCTCTGTCCGTCACTGACTCCTGCAGGTATATCTACCGTTATCTTCTCTTCTTGCTCCGTGATTCCGGAGCCTCCACATTCGCTACATCTTGTTTCAGGTATCTCTCCCCTTCCGTCACACTCCGGACACTCCGTAACCTGTCTAGTGCGTCCGAGAGGCGTCCGTCTAACCTGCTCGACCTGGCCCCGGCCGCTGCAGTTCGAACACCTAGATGTTTCACCGTCTTCAGCACCGGTTCCTCCACAGCTCGAACACTCCGACTTTCTCTCAACCCTAAAACTTTTATCCACTCCGTTGTATGCCTCCTCAAGAGTCAATTCGGTCTGAACTTTCAGGC
>CAKZNU010000017.1 GCA_937132175.1 uncultured euryarchaeote | reverse complement strand
TCACTGGCAAACTCACCTACATCCTGTGTCTGTCCCTGGAGCAGTGAAACTATGACTACGGAGGCAATTATCAGCATCGACGCCACCATTATTACCTCCAGAGTCTTATCCATAGTTTATCCTAGTTTTCCGCACTTAAAATCTTACCTAACCGCAGACGTTTGAGGGACTCGTATCTCCCCCGCTAGACCAGCCGCAGTCAGTGTTATCCTTTGCAATCTTGGTGGCTCTTGGACCAAGGTTTCCGGAGCCTCCGGTGGCCAGGCAGAACTGTTGTTTTGTGATACCGCAGCCGGAGGTTTCCCTGTTGTCATCGGAGAAATCGTTCAAGCCTGAGGTCTGGCCTCTGACGATACCTGTAACTATCGCTACAGCAAGTACTCCCGCAATCATTATCATGATGGTCTGTATCGTTACGTTCATTCTAACTAACTATGTCAGCGTGTACATATATTTATTGCGGTGCCAGTGACAGCGTCTTCATCGGTCTGGCCTAGAGCCCAGCTGCAGTCTTTGTTTTCTGTTATGATGGATTTTGCCTCGGTATTAACGTTTTCGGTGCCGTAGCTGCCGTCACATTCCAGTGAGGACTGAAGCCTCTGGTAGGCGATGTCACATGAGGATCCGCTCGTACTGTTCTTGCCTATGTTGCTCAGGCTCGAAATCCCGCCCTGCAGCAGTGATACGGTTATTACTATGCCTACAATGAGGAGTACTGCTACTATTATGAGCTCAAGACTTTTTTCCATTTTTATCCTCTAAGTCCTGCGGATCGGCCTTAGTTCACGTCTCCACACTGCATGTAGTAAGGTGCAGACGTACCTTGGTCACCGGGGCTCGATGGTTGAACAGCACCCTCACCTATGTCGTCGCTCGATCCGTATACTGGCTGCTGAGCTGCTATACCCACGAACTCTCCGTTTCTGGAGCAGGCACTTGGTATTGATACCACGCTGTTGCCTGATGAAAATGCTGCACACTTGCCCTGTATGGCCTTTGTGCACTGGTTCTCGGTGGCTGTTCCTCCCGCGTTGCCGATTACGTCTGTTGCTGTAAAGGTTATGACCATCGCCACCATCATCAGTACCGATGCTGCGATTATAAGATACAGAATCTGGGATAGTCCCTTCCTGCTACTCATACACCAAATATAGTAGCTTCAGTATAAAAAGCCTTGCGGAGATTCCTGCCGGAACGCCCAGACGCATGTGCCTCTGTGGACCTATGGAGGATCCTTAAACACTCTCTCGTAGTCCCATTCCATACGGAGATTTCTCCATCCGGCCTCTGTCGGTATCAGAGTTTCATCGTTCAATATTTCTATGTCTGCCGATATATCGTCTGCGGTGTAGTTGGCGGTAGCGGAGCCGGAGAAACAGTCATCCTCACATGTCGGACTGGGAGGATTCGTCGCGAAACAGTTTCCCCTATTGTCATGATCAAAGCTTATTCCGTCTTCGGTTGGGCATGATGGATCCGGGGGGTCTCCTGAGTCGGAGAACTCACATCCCCCGCTGCCATCATGTTCAAACCCTACTCCGTTTTTGCTGGAACATGTTGGTGACGGTACGGAACCGGTGTATTCGCAGCTTCCGCTGTCGAAGGTAAAGTCGCCGTCACATGAGGGGCTTGTAGTTGGAGGGCCTGGCCGTAGAGAAGCCTTGTTACAGGTTCCGCCTGAGTACGAGTAACCTGGAGGGCATGACGGTGATGGATAGGTCCCCGAATATGTACAGCTTCCGCCGCTACGGGTAAAGTCGCCGCCACATGATGGGGAAGGCTTGCTGCCGCCAAAGTTACAGTTACCGTTCCCGTCATGATTAAATCCTGTTTCACAGTTTGGATCCGGTCTTGTATCTGCCACACAGGAACCTGTAGAGTCCGGAACACATCCTCCAGCCGGGTCATTGCTCAGTGAATAGCTAAATCCGGACTGTGAGCAGCTAAAACGTGTGCACCCGCAGTTGGTGCTAGAACTGGACTTCACTTCTGTTTCTCCGTCAACGTCTCCTTGAAACTTCTTTCCGTCCAGCCTCTCAGCAAGAGAGTCAACAACCGCATCAAGAAGATCGAATCCTGTTCTCCCTGTCTCCTCGTTGAAGATATGTTTTGCACCTCTATCGCCTCCGGAGCCTATGCCGTGGCCTTGCTTCACGACGGCAGTTTCTATAGCATCCAGCCTGTCGTCTGCCTGATTCAGTGAGTCATCTTCAGCATTGCTTTCTCTGTTTGCCCTTGTCCTGTCTCTGCAGGCTGCGGATCCGGTTACGGTACCGTAGTGATTATCGTTGTTCTCTATCTGGTGGACGACCTGTTCCATCTCCACGTTGATCGTCTGTGCTGCCTGTGCGAGAGCGGTGAAGCTGTTCGGAGGCGCCTTTATACTGACCTGGCTTGTATCCGTTTCGTACCTTGTTTCTATACCTCTATCTACACATTCTGCCACTACAAGCCCCTTGTCGTTTTCCGTCTCTATCGTTACCTCTGCCTCTGATACGTCTGTACTGGTTTCTATGGAGCTCATATCTACCCGGCACCGGGAATAGACAAGGTCCTGTATGTACATTTCCTGCAGGTTTCTACCTGTCTGTTTGCCAGCACACTCTATGAGATCTGCTGCAAGGCTGTTCGAGTTCCTGAACTCCTCTGCACCAGGAGTGTCAGGATCGCCTCTAACCGGAACAAACCTGTTGGTTACCTGGGTACGTAGACAGTTTCCAGCCGAAGAGCCTGTTTGTACAACATCCAAGAGATCTTCCGCCGCCTGTGCGGAGGAGTACTTTCCTGCCAGAGGTATGAACTGCTGTGCTGTGGTCTCTGCACGAGACTCTGTTCTGGCGAGAGCCGGCAGGTCGTCGGTCCTCTGTTCGAAGAGGTCGGGCAAGACACCTATCTGTGCATAGGCTGTAAAAGACGCCATGAAGAGTCCAAGAAACCCTAAAAGCACTAAAAGCACCGTTCCCTGGCCTTTGGTTACCTTCATTGATCTGTGTCCCCGTGGTACCGTGCCTGAAGATCTATGGTTTTGCCTCCTCTAACCGGAATCTTCACGCTGTAACTCTCCGTCCTGTCCTTTGATTTTCGCCCGGTCGTCAGGACTGTCTTTTCACCGGAGTTTCCGCATAGAGACGGCACGTCTGCAGTTATCTTCATCCAGTCTATGGAGTTCGGAACGTTGCTCTTGACAGGTGTCTTCTCCAGGTTGTTGTCGTTGCCACACCACTTGTAAGATAGCTTGACGTATCCAGGGAGTACAGGCTTCTTGGGATCTGTGCCCTCTGAGCGCCAGGATGGAAACTTGTCGCCGCCGCGTCTCAGGTTCAACAGAGTGTATACATGTGACTGTGCGGCAACCTCAGTTATGGTTTCGGATGTCGATGCCTGGGTCTCGTTCTCTACCTGTGTTGATATCGAGAACACCAGCGCCAGCATAGCAACTCCCAGAAGAAAAGCCACCGGCCAGAAGACTACCTCGGTCGAGTTCGCCATTCTACGACCTCCTGTTCGGAACCGTCGTCACAGTATCTATGTTTCCCGGGTTTGATGATCCGTCTACGCTCAGAGAAAGCTCTGGATAGGACAGGCTCAGAGATGCTGGAAGATCTGCAGGCGGACCCTCACAGTCATAGGGTGGAGAGATACTGCTGTCTACAGATCCTCTGTTCAGTGTGTAGACCTTCATGTTCCTCTCGACATAGAGG
>CAKZNU010000016.1 GCA_937132175.1 uncultured euryarchaeote | reverse complement strand
CTACGATATGGGTAAGGACGGAGACCTTGACTTGGCTATCGCAAACTGGAACTCTCCACACAGACTCCACCGGAACACCGGGGACGGGTTCGAGGACGTGGCTACAGAGGAGTTTTCGGAGCCGACTCCTGCCCGGAGCCTTGTTGCTGCAGACTTTGATAACAACGGCAGGACGGAGCTTTTCCTGAACAACATTGCCTCACGTGGCAAGGCACCTAACAGACTCTTTGACTCCGAGGGAAAAGCTCTTGGGGTAGGAGATGCCAGAGAGCCAGGTGGACTGGGAACCGGGGCTACGGTCGCTGATCTCAACCAGGACGGAACACTGGAGCTTGTGATAGCTCATGGAGAAGCAGGCGCACAGCCACTTACCATGTACAGCGTACCGAATAACGAAAGCGCTGTCAGGATTCAGCCTGTCTGGAGCTCCGGTGCTCCTGCCAGGGCTTCTTACGTCAAGGTGGAAGAGACCGGTGCGGTGTATCCTGTAGACGGAGGATCTGCTTACCTCAACCAGATGGAGCCATGGGCCCATATAGGAAACAGGGAACCGCCTCTTGAGGTAGAGGTCGTCTTCCCTGACGGCAAGAGCGTTGAGAAAAACGTTACCTCACGTACGTCGAAGATCTATTATCCGGATTCGTCCTAACTCGTATGCTGCTCGTACATCCTCTCTATTGTTTCATTTACCTGGTCTTCGGTGAGTCCTTGAGTGTACGTTATCTCATGGATGCCTCCGTCATCTCTACTGAATTCATACTCTGAATCTAGGGCCTCTGTAAATCCCGATAGGAGGTTTCCCACGTTTGCCTTATCGCCTATCTCGTCTTTGTCCAGGTCGATTTCAAAGTCATAGAGATCAAGTATATCAGCACAGAGTTTTTTTGAAGTAATCCTCTGTACTTTTGCAAAGCTGGTGTCGAAGCCGTCCTCTTCCTTCGCGAGTAAACTGTCTTTTCTTCCGTACTCGTCCTGTCCGAAGTCTACAAGTGTCTGAAGTATGTAATCCATTACGCCTTCCGGGTCTCTTTCCCCGGGATCCTCATACTCGAAGAGAGAGTCTCCGCTCTCAGGATCTACGAGTTCATCTTCCTCAAGGTAGCTTATGACTCTTACAAAATTGTCACTCATATACCTGTATTGACTCCTAATGTATAAGTTACTGGCCGATCCCTTGGAGCAGAGAACCTGTTTTCCACAAAGGTTTTTGAACCTCCAGTTGAATCCAGGAACTATGCTGTTTCCTTCACATCTGCTCATTGCCCTGGCCGCGGCCTTCTCAGCAGACCTGTCTCTGGCTGGAGCCTTACTTGGTGCTGCCTTCCCTGATCTTGTAGATAAGCCTCTTGCCGCAGCCGGGATCACCGAGACGTATCACTCGGTAGCACATTCCGGAGGTACAACAGCAGTGCTGACGGCCTCTGTTGCTGTGATACCTGGCATGAGGGCTTTTGCGGTAGGTCACGTCCTCCATATACTGAGTGATCTCTTACAGGTCATGGTTAATCAGGGAAAGGATCACTGGCGGTTCCTGATGTGGCCTCTGGACTTTTCGGATGATCCTCTCGGGCTTGCTCCCGTTGAATGGTTCAGGTACTACATAGGCACCAGAGCCTTCTACATCGAGATGGCGATCGATGTTTTATCTACTGCATACCTGCTGTACGCACTTATCTAGCGTCCCTGCAGAGAGATCATCCATGTTTTTACAGAAGGCCGAAGTTATTTTTCTGTTTCAGATCCTTATTTTTCCTTATTTTTCCAGTTCATCAAGCGCGTCCTGCATCCCTTCGGGATCTATGCCGGATAGATCGAGGTCTCCCATGTTCTGTATTACCTCCTTGATTGATTTTTCTTCTCCGGAGGACATTCCCCCAATAAGCTCTGTTGGAAACGTTACTATAGTTGAGTTTTCCTCTGCCACTGAGTCCAGGGTCTGTAGCGTCCGCATCCGGTATCCTTTATCGCCTATTATCTCGGAGGCCTTACGGAGCTTAACGGAGGCCTCAAGCTCTGCCTGTGCATTGGTCTTTCTGGCTCTACGGTTTCTCTCCGCCTCTGCCTCTGCTGCCATCGCTCTTTCCATCTTCTCCGGCAGATTGATGTTCTGTATCTCCACGTCCTTGACGTTTACACCAAAAGAGTCCGTCTTCGAGTCAAGCTTTCTCTTGATCTCGTCTCCGATCTCTCCGCGCCTCTGCAGGAGGTCATCCAGTTCCTTCTTACCAACCAGATCCCTCAGAATGGATGTGGCGTAGTTCAGAGTCTGTTTTCTGTAATCCCCTACATTGACAACGGCGTCCATGACGTCTTCCTCTGTGTCCTTGACCTTGAAGAAGACTACGCCATCGACCTCCACCGGCACGTTGTCCCGTGTAATTGCCTCCTGCTTGCTTACATCCACAGACTGCTCGTATACAGGCACCGTAACAGGCTTTTCCACGAACGGTATCTTGAAATGTAGTCCGGAGCCCCTGTTCCTGCTGTATGATCCAAACTTGAGAACTATACTTCTCTCCCATTCATCGTTCAGAAAGAAAGGCAGAGGACCTGAAATAGATATAGACATATAGGTACCAAAGTCTCGATTCTTTTTATCCTGTGGGTGCATCCAGGATTTCTGATACAAGGGTTTCCACAGGGTACTTACAGGTTTTTTATTCAGCATCTGACCGTGTAATGGATGTGGTACTTTACGAGTTCTATGGTGACGGCTGTCCTCACTGTGAGAAGATGGCTCCGAAGGTAGATACTCTGGAACAAGAGCATGGAGTCGAGGTCAAACAGCTTGAGGTCTGGAACAACGAGGAAAACGCAGAGAAACTCCAGGAGTACGACGACGGAAAATGTGGCGGAGTGCCTTTCTTCTATAATACCGAAACAGAGGAGTTTATCTGCGGTGAAACAGATATGGAAAACCTGAGAGAATGGGCTGGTGCCAGCCAGGGAGGTGAAGCGTAATGAGCGAGGACAAGGTCTGTAAAACATGCGGTACAAGCTTCGATACCGATGAGGAACTGGAAGACCACGACGAGGAAGACCACGATTAGTGAAATGCAGAGGCTTCATGGGAGAAACCTCTCTTGAACTCGAACAAAGAACAAAAAATAAAAAACCTCGTCAAGTGCAGGTTTAGTCATGAAAATTCGTGAATACGAGTCTAAAGACTACGAAACCTGCAGGAGAATTATCGGGAATTCAACCGCTCAAATCAATGAAAAATATTCGGACGAGGAGTTGAAGCATCTGCAAGAGGTAATACCTGATATGGTTGTAGGTTTTGCAGAGAAAGAAGGATTCGATTTCTATATAGCCAGTAAAAACGGTGAGATTGTGGGGGTGGCAGGATACCATCTGAAAGGAGAAGTAGCTGGAGTTTTCGTAAGTCCAGACCACCAGAGACAGGGGATTGGAGAGAGAATGATGGAGGAAATCGAAGGAAAAGCCAGCGATCAAGGCATACAGAAGCTAGAGGTCCTTTCTTCTCTGACAGCCAAAAAATTTTATGATAAGCTGGGATTCCAAGAACTGAAGAAAAAACACACAGACATGGATGGCAAAGACATACCTGTATACAAGATGGAAAAAGAGCTCTAATCAAGAAGACAGGATCTGAAATCGTGTATTCATACCGCCTCCGCGGCTGAAAGCTTCAATACCATATTATACAGCTTCTTCTCTGGCATTAAAGTGCTCAAGGGCTCTTCCACTTTCCTCTTCTGTATATCTCATGTCGGGTTGCCGGCGGGCCCATTCATTGATTGTGGTCAGGGCTTCAGTAATTTCATCTAGGTCCGTGGCTAGATTATCCTCTCCGCCCTCGAGCCTGTCACGGTCCTGATCTATACCTGCCTCATTAGTTACGACGCTAGCTCTTTCCTGTACTAACGGTCTATTGTACTTTCTGCCCCATTCCTCCGCAAGTAAGACAGCTCTTGCTAGCTCTTGTTTGCTTTCATAGTTCTCATTCTCCAAATGTGGTGAACCTCTTCTAGTGAAGCCATGGAATACCTTGGCTACCTTAGCTGCGTCGTCTATAACGTCCCACTCCTCTTCTGCAGTCCAACCCTCATATAGATCACTAGCTATCTTCTCTCTCTGATCCTTATCAGTGCCCGGAGTAAAATGTATCTCGAGCCTGTCCTCAGTTATATCGTACTCCGCGCAAAAGCCCTCCTCTTCTACGATTACTGTATCCTCCTCTCTGTAGACCGAGTCGTTATCTTCGGGAAGTCCGAAAGTCTCACCGTACAGTTCCACGACGTTGAGATCGTCTCCCGTGTAGTTTTCCGCAACTAGCTTTGCTCCTGATGGGGCTTCCTCTT
>CAKZNU010000015.1 GCA_937132175.1 uncultured euryarchaeote | reverse complement strand
ACCACTGTCTCCGTATGGTCTTTACATCTGTTATGCTGAGTCTTTTGATAACCTCTGTTTTCTCTGCTGCTGGAGCATTTTTCCTGTATGTTTCACGTGATAGGTTTGATGATGTGATGCCTTATCTTATTTCTCTGTCTGCCGGGGCGATCTTTGGCGGCGTCTTCATACATCTGGTTTTCCGGCTGGCGAATAAGTTCAGCTACGGCCGCCTCACAGGTATTTTGATTCTTGCAGGCATGGCAGGTTCACTAGTGCTTGAGAGAGTGGTTCACTGGCACTGTCACCACCACGGGAAACAGGAGGAGCCTCTTCCTTACGTCCTCGCGACCGGGGACTCGATACACAACGTGCTTGATGGTGTACTGATTTCCACCAGTTTTCTGGCCTCTAGCTCTGCAGGCGTTGCTGCGACGGTCGCGGTTATAGCACATAAGATTCCCAAGGAGCTTGGAGACTTCGGTGTAATGGTGGATGGAGGCTTCTCCCGCCTGAAGGCCCTGGCGGTCAACGTAGGGGTCAGCGTCTTCATGTTTCTCGGAGCAGGCATCGTGCTGGCGGTATCCGGTGCCTTCAGCGACGCCGTACCCGTCTTACTGGCGGTGGTGGTAGGAAACTTCGTGTATATTGCCGGGAGTGACCTGCTGCCAGAGTTCAAGACCAGCGACGACTGGCATCTACATCTACTCGTCTTTTCGGTGGGTGTAGCCGTGATGTACAGCATCCCTTACATCAAGTCAGCGGTATAGATCCGGCCCCAGGCTTCCTGGTGCTTTTATCTCTTCCAGATCGGAAGTTTTCCATGACAGAGCGTATACTAGACTCTGACATCGGCGACGTTGAGATCAGGGAGTTCGTAACAGTCCATGATTCCTCCATCGGTGGCGGCTCATTGATCCTAGAGAGGGTCTCCGTAAAAAAGTCCAGTCTCGGTGAGAACGTGGACGTAAACGCAGGAACATACATAGAAAACGCTGTGATCGGGGACAAGGTCCAGATCGGTCCGAACTGCTCAATCGTTGGGATTACACACCCTCTTGGGGAAGACGGCATGAAGTACAGAGACGACGTATTCAAACAGATTACGGTAGGCAATGGATCCTTCATAGGAGCAGGAGCCACGGTACTTCCCGGTACAGAGCTTGGAAAAGACTGTGTCGTAGCCGCAAACTCAACCGTAACAGAAGACGTCCCGGAGAAACATATATGGAAGGGAACTCCGCCGAATCACACTCTGGAAAGTCTCCAGTAAGCCTGTGTGCAGTGATGCCCTGATGATCGGCCAGGCCTCTGGGCCCGTTTCTTCATCTATCAAAAATTGTCGCTGACAGCATAGAAAAGTCCTTCTATATCAGCCCCTGACTCTTCCGCGGCCCCGATTAGAGTATTCCTGGGGCTGGTTGATTCAGCAAGCACTTCCTCCTGCTCACGCTCATGTGTTGTACCGACAAGAACGTCCATGCCTCTATCCATAAGATACCTTTCGACTTCGGCAGCTATCCTGTCGCCTTCAAGTACAGCAGCTGTTTCGAAGACGCCGTCTTCCTCAAACTCCTCTCTGACGTCTTCTTCCAGTGCTTTACCTTCCGGTATGTCTTCACGGGTTGTCAGGTAGTCCTTGACCGGTTCTACCTTGTCTGTGATCTCTTCCTCTGTCTTCACAAGACTATCAACGTCCCATCCTTGCTGTCTCAAGAACGCCTCTTTTGTATTGTAGCTGTCGGCCTCCGGATCGTACTCTGGCTCGACTCTTTCGACAAGTGCCTCGACTATCTCATCTCTGGATGAGTCTAGGCGGCCTGTAGGCGTTGCAAACGAGATATTTTCCGCCCTCACCTCAACGGCATCTTGTTTATGATCGTAGACAAGCTCTACAGATGCTTCTCTATCACGAATTGGTTTGTCTTCTTCAACTTCTTCCGGTGCTGCCGACATAATTACTTCGGGTCCATCGTATTCTCGAAATGAGTCTCCGTCTATCTCCGCCGATGGTTCGGTAGTCTCATAGCCAGCTTCAGCCAGCATGTAAGCGGCCGCCTTCAGCTCATAGAGCCCATTTCCTGCGTTTTCCAGATAAGCTGCATCCGTCACTGACTCAACCATGCTTCACCATACAGTGATAATTAATTTAAGGGCGGTATCAGGAACTTCAAGCTTTGACACTATATTTCCGGTATGGAAGCTACAAGCCCTGTATTTGAGGACGGCAGCCGGATTCCTGAAAGGTACGGGTATACACAGGAAAACGTAAACCCTCCTGTAGAGATCTCCGGTGTTCCGGAGGCTGCCAGGTCTCTTGTCCTGGTTATGGATGATCCTGATGCGGTCGAGCCGGCTGGCAAGGTCTGGGTTCACTGGACCTTGTGGAACATTGACCCTGAAACCAGGAGGATAGAGGAAGACTCCGCGCCGGGTACAGAAGGAACCACGGACTTCAGGAAGACTGGCTACAACGGGCCGAATCCGCCTGACGGAGAGCATACCTACCGTATAGAGGTTTATGCACTTGACTCTGTGCTTGACCTTGAGGAAGGTGCATCACGTGAGGAACTGGATAAGTACATGGATGGATATGTACTTGAGAAAGCTGAGCTGGCGGGAACCTTTCCGTTACTGGAGAATTGATCTTGAGTCAGAAGGAGGAAAACATAAACTCCTCCCTCTTTACCTTATCCAAAGATGTTTGAAAGCAGGTTATTGACGAATCCCGGTCTGTTCTGTGAAGCCTGTTCGTTGCCCGGTGTCCTGTTTCTGTCCTGTTGAGGGCCTGTATTTTCCCCCGGATTTCTCTGTGGGCCTTGACCTCTGGCTTCGTTTCCTTCGACCTCTATATCCTTACTATTGCCGGATCTCTCTATATCTGTCTCTGTACCTTCATTCTCTACTTCTACTTCGGTCCTGTTCGGACCTCTCTCAAC
>CAKZNU010000014.1 GCA_937132175.1 uncultured euryarchaeote | reverse complement strand
AACCTTCAGCGTGGAGGAAGGCGAGATATCTTATGCCCCTGGAAGCTCGGGCGGGGAAGATCCTTTCATGGAGGTTTTTCTGAGAGGAGGCAGTGCATCCGGGGCTTTCGGCGGAGTAAAGACGCTTGAAGACGTCGAGGTTGAGGTTATGGATTAATCTGAACCTCTTTCCAGCTCAAGAAGCCTCCTTTTTACCTCACGACCTGTCTTGTAGCTGCCGATAGAGTTCTCTCCGATTACTCTGTGAGACGGAATGATCAGAGGCAGAGGGTTTCTGTCCAGATACTCCCCTAGTTTCAGTTTATCTATGTCTAACTCATCCGCTACTGCACCGTAGGTTCTTGTCTCTCCGTACGGTATCTGTGAAGCCTTTCGGAGCACAAGTCCAAGTCCTCCGCTAGGAAACGAAGTATCAAGACTGAACGTTTTTCTTTCCTTCTCCAGGTATTCATGCATCTGTTTTCTTATCTCGCTTTCTGTCTGGTTTACCAGATCCTCATCTATTACGAGTTCCCCGCTGAATACTGCAACGATCATCTTTACTCCCCGGCATGTTTCCTGAGTAACGCCCTAGAACGCTTAACGAGGGATATTTTGGGCTTGCTCTAAGTTATGTATTCGGGTTTCTCGTGTCCGATCTCTTTGAGACACTCCAGCAGCTCCGGATTCTCCTTGAACTCGTTTCTCACGGGTTCCAGTTTATCGGCGATGTGCTGTGCAACCGAGTTTTTCAGGTCCTGTGGGTGGAGTTCGCCGGTTTCGAAGTCTTCTTCCAGTTCTTCTTGGCTTGAGTAGTGTTTGTCGCCTCCGTACTCTTCTGGTACCTCGATATGTAGTTCCTGGTCGTCTCCGAAGATGTGGAACCGACAGATCTGGATGATCGGGTTGTCCTCGATTTCTCCCTGTGGGCAGTATGCGTCCTCGATCCTGTTTTTTACGGTGGATTCGGATGCGTGTAGAGGGAACATGGTCTCTGGCTTTGAGCTACTCATCTTTTCCGTTCCCTGCAGTGAGACCACGAGCGGGTGATGTAGGCAGGTTGGCTTGTCGTATCCTATCTTCGGCAGGTTCTCCCGTGCCAGCATATGGATCTTTCTCTGGTCTGTTGCACCCATCGCAAGGTCTACGTCCAGGTACTCTATGTCGAGTGCCTGCATCAGAGGGTATACAACCTGGCTGACTGCCCTGGAGTCATCGTCGCCGGAGGCCACCTCCGACATGGAGCGTTTTCCCCGGTTTATGGTGGTATTGAGCGACATCTCCAGTATGTCGTGGAAGTACTCTGTCTTTTCCTGAAATCCTCTTCCCCGTATAAACTCTGCGTCCAGTCCTAGGGCTCTGAACGTGGCCTCCCAGTACTCCGTCATCGCCTGGATCCATTCCTCTTCACCTTTCTTGTTGAGGTACGTGTGGAGGTCGGCGAACAGAACCTTTAGTTCGAAGCCGGCCTTCTGCAGGTCACTCAGCTTTCTGATCGAGGCCCAGTGTCCGAGGTGTACAGGTCCTGAGGTCTCGTAGCCTACGTATGTGGTAGGCTCGTCTTTATCCTCAAGTAGTTCATCAAGTTCCTCCTTTGTCACGATTTCGTCGGTGTTACGCAGTACGAGGCTCTTGCGTTCGGAATTATCCATGAATTCTTTACACTCTAGAAGAGTTAAAACTTTCGAGTCCTCATTTCCTTGATACGTCTACGGGCTCTGCTTCTGAGATTTTCCTCAGGTCCTCGGGGGATACTAATACACCTGTTACCGGCGAGCCGGCTGCAGGCTTTACAGATTCTTTCTCCAGGAGACTTTCCTCCATAAGTATGTCTATTTCGAGGCCGAATGGTGATACCCCGCCTATCCTGTAGCCTGTATGTTCCTTTACCTCCTGTGGCTGTGCCATCCGTACTTCTCCATCTCTGAGAGCCTCTAGCTTCTGCTCAGAGACCGTGGTATCTCCTGGACACATCACGGCAACAGGCGCCTCAGCTATAAAGACAAGAGTCTTTACTATCCTGTCTTCGGACATACCTGTGTTCTCGGCAGATTCCTCAACGGTCTCTGCCTCTGGATGTATAATCACTTCTGCATCCGTCTCTGCCGAGTTAAGCTCCGAGACAGCCCTTTCGATGTTTTCCAGTTCTTGCTTGAAGGTCTCGAGGAACTTTCGGGTCTCCTCCGGGTTCTGCTCTAGAGTCATTTTAGAAAGAAAGGGGTGGGGGGTTACTCGATCTCTATCTCCA
>CAKZNU010000013.1 GCA_937132175.1 uncultured euryarchaeote | reverse complement strand
ATGAATCAAGTCCTACAGGCCCTACAGGCAGGTTTTTCGCCGGTCGGACGCCTTTGATCCTCTCTGCTCTTTTGATCATGGGTGGTATAGTTCTCTACCTGAAGCGTGAGTACGTTCTGGGTCTTGTCAGCAGCTTCCGCAGCCGGTTTGTTTAAAGCTTTCTTTACCGTCGGGTTTCATGGCTACAGAAGTAAGAGCTTCACATATTCTCGTCGATGAGAGACAGAAGGCTGAAAACATAGTTGAACAGATAGAGAACGGCAAGGATTTTGAGGAGCTTGCCCGTGAGGCATCTACCTGTCCATCCAGCGAGGACGGCGGAGATCTTGGTTACTTCGGTAAGGGCGATATGGTCAAGCCATTTGAGAGAAAGGTCTTCGACATGGATGAAGGCGAGGTCTCAAGTCCTGTGAAGACGAAGTTTGGCTTCCACATCATAAGGAAAGACGACGAGAGGTAGGCTGAGTCCTGAGGTACGGCAGCTTCACGCCTGAAACCGAATACCCGGTTTATAAAGTTTCATGGAATACTTTGTTTCAAGAGATAAGTATGTCTGATACTAAAGAAGTAGTAAGGATGGCCCGTACAGGTATTGACGGGCAGAAGCCTGTTGAAAAGGCGCTTACAGGTCTGAAGGGTGTAGGCGAGATGTACGCAAACGCTGTAGCAGAGTCTATGGGTTACAGCAACACTGTAATCGGCAACCTGGATGACGACGAAATTGATGAGATAGAGGAAGCGGTAAAGAATCCTGACAGTCTGGAGATTCCGGGCTGGCTGAGAAACAGGAGGAAGGACCGAGAGACCGGCGAGGACCTTCATCTCATCGAGTCGGATCTTGAGCTCAAGGAGGAGTTCGATATCCGCCGTCTGAAGGAAATCGGTTCGTACAAGGGCTGGAGACACGAGATCGGTCTTCCTGTCAGAGGACAGAAGACACAGTCCTCGTTCAGGTCTGGCAGCAAGATCGGTGTTTCAAGGGCCAGGCTTCAGAGAGAGGCCTCCGAAGGTGGGGGCGAAGAGGAGGAGTAAGTGATTAAAAATGGTAAAGAAGCTGAAGAAACAGTACGAGACTCCAACCGAAGCATGGAGCGAGGAAAGAATTGAAGACGAAATCGAGCTTATGGAGGAGTACGGCCTCCGCAACAAGAAAGAGGTCTACAATGCGGAGGAAGAGATCAGAGGTCTTAGACGTCAGGCAAGAAAGGCTGCTGCCTCCGACGACGAGGATCAGGAGCTCCCTCTTCTCGAAAAGGCCAAGAGCCTTGGTCTGATCAGGGAAAACGGGGATATCGGGGATGTGCTTTCACTGAAGACTGAGGATATTCTCGACAGGAGGCTTCAGACGGCTGTGGAGAGAAAAGGCTACGCTGAGACGGTTCTGGAGGCTCGACAGCTCGTGACACACGGACACATCTACGTTAACGGAGAGCGTGTGGATGTACCCGGTTTCCTGCTTACGCAGGAGGACGAACGCAACATTGAGCTACGTATGCCTGAACCGGAAGATGAAGAGGCTGAAAACCAAGAAGAACAGGAGGAAGAGGAGTAAGGTGATACTAGATGACTAAGAAAGGAATTGTACATATCTACTCAAGCTTCAACAACACTATAGTCCATGTTACGGATGCAACAGGTGCAGAAACCCTTTCGAGAATTACCTCTGGTATGACGACGGACAAAGGTCGTCTTCAGGGATCGGCTTTCCCTGCGATGAAGGCAGCGAAGAAGGCTGTCGAGGAGGCAGATGAGAAGGGGATAGAGAAGGTTGATATCCGTGTTCGTGGACCCGGAGGACAGAAACAGAAGATGCCGGGTCGTGGAGCACAGCCGGCTATACGTGCGATCTCCCGCAGCGATATGGATGTAGGCAACATTGAAGACGTTACTCCTGTACCTCACGATAGCTGCAGGGCAAAAGGCGGAAAGAGAGGAAGAAGGGTCTGAGGCCGATCAGTATGGATACAGAGATTGAGGAAGAGACTGAAGACGTTCTCAAGCTTAGGATAGAAGGCATAAATGAGGCCTCTGCCAATGCCCTGAGAAGGTCTATGGTATCGGGTGTGCCCACTCTTGCTGTAAAACATCTGGATGTTATCAAGAACGAGTCCGGAATTTTCAACGAGGCACTGGCAAACAGGGTTGGCCAGGTCCCGTTCACTCTTCCGAACTCCGATGATCCGGTTCATATTGCCGTGAAGAAGGAGGGTCCGTGCAAGGTTCTTGCCTCGGATATACAGACTGATGATGAAGAGGTCGAGCCTGTGAATCCGGGTGCAGAGATTACTACCCTGAAGGAAGGTCAGGACCTAGAGTTTGAGGGAGAGGCGGATACTGGCTACGGCAGCGAGCACGCGAAGCATCAGGGCGCAACCGTAGGCTACGAGAAAGAGGAAGACGGAAGATATCTTTTCCGTATAGAGTCTACATCAGGTTACTCCAACAGAGAGCTTCTTCATGAGTCACTTGACCATCTTGTCTCTGATCTGGACAAGGTTGAAGCAGAACTTTAATGATCTGTCTACATAACTTTTTTCTCTCAACCTTACTATTACTTGCCGGGGTAGCCAAGTGGTCAAAGGCGGCAGATTCAAGACCTGTTCCCTTAGGGGTTCGCAGGTTCGAATCCTGCCCTCGGCACCCCTAGTTTCCGAGCTTCGAAAGCTCTTTCTGAAGATCCTGAAGCTCGTTATGTATCTCGTCCACGCTGTTATCTACCTCTACGTCCATATCTGTGTCCGGAAGCTCTGTATCGGCTCCTTCCTCGAGCTCTGGCATCTCCATCTGTATGCTCTCCAGTCGCTCATTGAGCTCCTGTACGTTGCTGTAGACGCTGTCTATGGCCTGTTCTTTTATGTCTCTCATCTCCTCAAGGACGTTGATGGCCTCGTTTATGTTGTTGACTAGCTCTTCGACAGATTCTAGGTCCTGTAATACCTCGCGGTGTCCGTCGATCCGGACGTAGAACTGGTCTTCTTCCGATGGCATATGTCTATTTCGTTGTTGCGTGTATTAAAAGCTGTTGAAAACTGGAGGGTTCAGAGGTGTTCGTTCTTCATCAGTTCCGGTTTTCCCGGATCAGACGATGTCGATGTCATCATAACCCTGCGCTCTCAGCTTCCGTAACGGCCGCTGTACTCTTCAGTCTCGGAGATCTCCTCGAATACCATGTGGTTTATTCTTGCGTCTTCATCTATCTCGACGCCCTCAGGATTGTTTACCGTTAGAAGGAACTCGCTGCCGCCTGAGTAACCTGCGTCCCATACGCCGTTGTCTATGGTACATCCCATCCTGAGTAAGCTGCTTCTGGGGTAGGCAAAGGCGATGATGTCTTCCGGAAGGTTTACCTTCTCGTTCGTTGTGACCTTGTAGCTGCCCGGCTCCAGCTGCCATACGCCGTTTTCCGGTTCAAGCTTTCTGGTTTCAGGTATCTTCCTGTCTTCGTTCGTGAAGTCCAGTCTCCCTGGTTCCTCGAAGCTCTCGATGCTTGAGACTGTAAGGTCAAATCCGTTCGGAGTCAGCTGCCTTTCCAGATCAATGTATCCCTTTACAAGTCCTTCCTCTACTGCCTCCCGCAGCTGTTCCTTGTTCAGCTTCATGTAGAAGCATTCGGCGTTTACAGATTTAAACCTGTCTCGGCGTGGGGTTATCATGCGGTTTTACCGGAGCGATGATCTCGGTGAAAGGCTTGCTTGGCTTGTCTCTACGATCTTTCACCCTGCGGTACTTGTCCCGGTTACCGGATTACTTACCCTGTTCAGGTCCGGCCTGGATATCTCTGGAGCAGTGTTTTTCACGTCTCTGTGGGTGCTGTGTTCGGTTTTACCGACGTTGACGGTAGCATCGTTTGTCTCGGAGACAGGGTTTCGCGTACATCGCAGGGCCGAGAGATGGAAGCCTGAGCTCGCTGCCTTCCTGATGTCTCTGTTTACTCTTGGCGTCTCGTACTGGCTGAGTGCGCCTGAGCTCGTACTCGAAGCCGGTGTACTTCTGGCTGTCTTTATACCGGTGTGGTCGGTCGCAAACCGTTTCGATAAGCTCTCAGTACACGTCGGCGCAGCTGTGGTATCCTTTACCGTTCTTTCCGGCACCTATCTCAACCCGGCTATCTCAGCAATCTGTGCCGTCTCAGTTGTCTGGTCAAGGCTTGTACTGGATGCACATACCCGTGCACAGGTTCTGGAGGGAGCATTTCTGGGTGCACTGATCGCGGTCTCCTTCATTTCGATATAGCTCAACTCTAAAAAGAATTCACAACCTGTCTAAGGTGTGAAAAGAATGATTAACAGAACTCATGCATCGGATGTAGGGCCGGGAGACGACGGCGAAACCGTAGAGGTCTCGGGATGGGCACACGAGATCAGGGATCTCGGCGGAATCACATTCATTGTAATAAGGGATCGTGGCGGCAGTATACAGGCAACGTTCAAGGAGGATAGATCTCCTGAGCTCTTCGAGAAAGCACAGCAGGTTGGCAAGGAGGACGTGGTGACGGTTACCGGAGAGGTAGAGGAGTCCGGACAGGCACCAGGAGACCGCGAGCTCGTCCCTGAAAACCTGGAGATTGTCTCGGAGGCTGAGTCTCCGCTGCCTCTGGACGTCTCGAAGGACATCGACTCTGATCTCTCTACGAGGCTGGACAACCGGTTTATGGATCTCAGGCAGCCGGAGGTACACTCAGTCTTCTCGCTCCGTTCACATCTCATGGAGTCTATGGAGGAATGGTTCGATGAAAACGGCTACATAAACATCCAGACGCCGAATATTGCGAAGATGGGTGCGGAGGGAGGCGCAGAGCTCTTCCCGGTGATCTACTACGACGACGAGGCTTTCCTCTCACAGAGTCCTCAGCTCTACAAGCAGATGCTTATGGCGGCAGGCTTTGACCGTGTCTACGAGACAGGTACTGCCTTCAGGGCGGAGGAGTTTGCGACATCAAGACATATCTCGGAGATCTCAATGTTTGACGTCGAACTCTCTTTCATCCAGGATCAACACGACGTGATGGATGTACTGGAGGAGTCCCTCCGTTATACCCTGGAAGAAACCAAGGAACGAGCCTCCGAGGATCTTGAGAGGCTGGACGTAGAGGTACAGGTTCCGGACGAGGAGTTTCCACGCATCAAGTTCGAGAGGGCACGGGAAATACTGGAAGAAGAGTTTGACCATGTTCCGGATGACCCGAACGACCTCGATACGAAGGGAGAGAAGCTTCTCGGGGAGTACTTCGAGGAAAAGGGACACCCAGCTTTCTTCGTCATCGGCTACCCGCAGGAGAAGTTTTACTACATGGAGGCACGTGATGGAGACAAGTACCAGTCCCGCAGGTTTGATATGATCTACAAGGGTCTGGAGCTTGCCTCCGGAGGACAGAGAGAACACGACATGGACCGTCTCATGTCAGCAGTAGAGGAAGAAGGCATAGATCCGAACGACATAAGCTTCTATCTGGAATCCTTCAAGTTCGGCATGCCCCCACATGGAGGCTACGGCCTCGGCATCGACCGACTGGTGAAACAGGTCGCGGACCTGGACAACGTGAAAGAGGGAATCCTGTTCCCGAGGACGCCGGACAGGCTGGAGCCATAACACGTTTACCTCTTCTTTTTTCTCTAAAGCAGGCTCTCGTCTATGTATCCGTTCTCCTGGAGGTTTCTGAAGCTCTTTAGGAAACCTGTCTCTCCTCTCCGAGGTCCACGCTGTTCGCTGAGGCGTACACGTCCGTAGCCGATTTCTTCCCCGTCTGGCTCCGAGTCGAAGAACCGGATAAGTTCCTCCGTGTAATCTGGCAGGTTCCTCTTGTAGCCTTCGCCCTTAGTCTCAACTTCCTTCCTGTATCCGTCCTCGAAGCCCTCCATAAATTCCTGGAATGTGTCAAGTGTTGCGGCGTCTGAACGCACCATCTTCAGGTCCCTGAGACAGTCATCTAGACCTGCGTTGTCTTCCCAAAACTCGTGGTCTATAGAGGCGATATCTCTGTCCTCGTACATAAAGTTCGCCAGTTTTGCGTCTCCATGGGCGTATTCGTTCATGTGTAAGTCTCCCATGAGTCCTCCGAGAGACTCTCCG
Source organism: uncultured euryarchaeote (assembly GCA_937132175.1). Lineage (GTDB taxonomy): Archaea > Nanohalarchaeota > Nanosalinia > Nanosalinales > Nanosalinaceae > Nanosalina. The sequence continues at coordinate 6,092 of CAKZNU010000013.1, read as the reverse complement.
ACAGACTCCGAATCTGAAACAGAAGGATCTGACAGTCTTTCTTTGATGTTGTCGCCCTCAACCTTACCAACTTCTACCGCAGGGAACAGGCCGTATGAAGTATCTTCCACCTTGCCGTGAGTAACAAACATCTCCTTAAGGTCTCTGTCAGCTCCTTTCTCGTTCTCGACCCTCGTAATACCGAAGCTGCTGGTGGGTTCAGCAGGGCTGTCCCATTTATTCCAGGGCAGGTATCTGCTTACGTATGTTCCCTCTGAGGTTTCGCTGGTAGACAAACTGGCCATATTTACTACTGTATGGTCACATTTTTATATGTGTTGTCTCTCCGTGCGGTTTTTTAATGTAGAGCGGGTAATCTTGTGTTTATGCCGGAGCAGAAGCTTGAGCAGGAAAGCCAGGAGTTCGGTGGCTCTGCCACAAAGATAAACAAGGTTACGTGTAAAGGCTTCAAGTCTTTCCAGAGAAAGGTATCAATACCGTTTTACCGGGGTTTGACGGCTGTAGTTGGGGAAAACGGGAACGGAAAGTCAAATATTCTTGATGCCTTAAGCTTTGTATTTGGGAGGCGTTCGTCCCGTCTGAGGGCTGAGAAGCTTGAACAGCTGATCTTTAACGGGGGAGACTCCAGAAAGCCTGCGGATTACGCACATGTCACGGTCTACCTGGATAATACTTCAGGAATATTCGACGAGTTCCTCAGGGAAAAGGAAGAAGGGGAGACTGATGAGATAACTATAGGTAGGAAGGTGACCCGTGCCGGATCATCGATGTACAAGTTCATGGGTACAAACTGCAAGAGGGCGTTTATCGAAAGGATAGCGGAGAAGGCAAACATCGATACCGAGGGCTATCACTTTGTCAGACAGGGAAAGATAACTGAGATAGTTGAACAGAGCGATGTAGAGCGTAGAAAGATCATCGATGAGCTTTCAGGAGTTCAGGAGTTCGACGAGAAAGAGGAAGAGGCACAGGAGGAGCTGGACCAGGTACAGGAGCACCTCAACGAACAACAGATAAAGCTGGATGAGAAACGGGAGCACCTGCAGAAGCTCAAGGAGGAAAAAGAGACTGCACTGAGATACAGGGAGCTTGAGGAAAGAAAGAAGAAGATCGAGGCCTCCATACTTGAGGTCCGTAAGCGTGCTCTCTCCAACCGGCTGGCGAATATAAACACGGATACACAGGAGAGAAAGGAAAGGATAGAGGAACTCGAGCAGAAGCTGGAGAAAATCGATCAGGAGATCGAGGAGAAACAGGACCGTATAGAGGAAATCGAGGACGAACAGTCCTCAGGGAACACGGACATCGAGCACCTGGAAAACAGGATCGAGAAAAAACGCGGCCAGATAGAGAACAAGAGGGAGAAGCTCGAGGACCTCGAGGACACCATTGAGGAGCTGGAGAAGATGCAGAAGAGGAAAAACACCGGCTCCCGTGCAGTCGACGCTGTTCTATCCCTCGACAACGAGAAGATTGAGGGAGCCTTCCAGGACCTGATCTCGACGGAGGATAGGTTCGCCGTAGCGATAGATACCGCCGCAGGAGGACATATGAACGACGTCGTCGTACAGGACAAACAGACTGCGGTGGACGCGATAAACTACCTGAAGCGTGAAGGCATAGGACGTGCCAGAATGCTGCCTCTGGACAAGATCAAGGACAGGGACAAGTCCGCAAAGTCCCAGATGGCCCTCAAGAAGAAAGGGGTTATAGACTATGCCTCGAACCTCGTCGAATACGACGATAGATACCAGAGGGCGATCAACAACGTCTTCTCCGATACCCTTATTGCGGAGGATCTGGACTCCGTCAAAGACGTAAACGGTGTGAGGGTAGTAACCTTGGACGGAGACGTCATGAGCCGGGGAGGATCGATGACCGGAGGAAAGAAGAAGTCGAAAAAATCCGGCAAAAACCTCTCGAACAACCTCAACCCTGAGAAAAAGAAGGAGGAAAAACAGGAGGTCGAGGATGAGATAGAGGAGCTTCAGAGAGACATCGCCGAGCTGAAACAGATGAAGTCCCGGAAACAGGAGGAAGAAGGAACGGATAAGGACCTGGCACAGGAGAAGACCGAGATACGTGAAGAGCTCTCAGACCTCAGAAGCGAAAGACAGGAGCTTTACTCTGAGAAGGAGAAGCTCAAGACAAAGGTCGATGAGTCCGGCTCCAAGAAGGCAAAGACGAAGGCAGAGCTTGAAAACGTGAAGGAAGACCTTGAAGAGTACGAGTTCGCGGATGACGAACTCATAGGACTTGACTCGACGCCAGAGGACCTGAAGACCAAGAAGAGAAAGGTTCTCAAGAAACAGAACTCGATGGGCCCGGTCAACATGCGGGCAATAGACGAGTACAAGGAGAAAAAAGAGGAGTTCGACGAGTTCAAGGACAAGATCTCGGAAATCAGACAGGAAAAACTCGAGATAGAGGACATGATAGATGAGATAGAGTCGAAGAAAAGAGACCGCTTCATGGATACGCTGGAAGAGATACAGGAAAGCTTCTCGGAGCTTTTCTCCGAGCTGTTCGGAGGAGGTTCAGGCGAGCTGGTGCTGGAGGACGATGACCTGGACAAGGGCCTGAAGATCCGTGCAGCACCTCCAGGAAAGGATCCACACATCATACAGGCTCTTTCCGGAGGAGAGAAGACGATGACCGCGATCGCCTTCGTATTTGCGATCCTGGAGTACGAGGAAGCCCCTTTCTACATAATGGATGAGATAGACGCGGCACTGGACAAGACAAACTCCCGTAAGCTCTCCGACCTCCTGAACCAGTACGCAGACGAAAACCAGTTCATAGTCATCTCACACAACGATATCACGGTGAGACACGCCGAGAGAGCATACGGCGTCTCCATGGATCAAGGAGTTACGAAGATGAGAAGCATAGATATGGAGGCCTGAAAAATGTCTCTGAAAACCCTGCCCCGGACGGTGAAAAGCTAGATGCAGGAACACCGTGCTGATATGCTTTCGGAAAGGTCGTGGGAGGAGACTCTCGACTTTCTGACCGCGGACATGGACACCGAAAAGATCGACATCTGTGAGATTGCGGACAGGTACAGAAGCTACATCAAGGAGCTTCAGAGCCATGACCTGGAGGTCTCCGCCAGGGCTATACGTGTACTTTCCGCCCTTTTGAGGATGAAGTCCCAGGCGATGTACTTCGAGGAACAGGAACAACAGGAGGAAGATCCGATGGACTTCGATGAGGAGATAGAGTCCTCAGGCAGAGAGCCTGATCTCGAGGCAGCCCCCGATCTCGAGTTACCTGTCAGGAACGAACCGAGCAGAAGAATGGACAAGAGCGAGCTCAAGGAGTCTCTGCGTGAAGCACTGGAGGTCAGGGAACAGAGACAGGAGAGACAGAGAAGACGTGAGGAGATCGACCAGCAGTTCGAGGTCGAGGAACAAACCCTGCGAGACAGGCTTGACTCACTTTACAGCAGGATCACAGGATTTATATCCAGCTCCAGCGAAGAGGTCAAGTTCTCAAGCCTTGTGGATCCGGAAGAGCCTGAGGAAAAGATTGAGAGGTTCAAACACGTACTTAACCTGGAAAACGAGGACCGTGTAGACCTGATACAGGAGGAGTTCCTCGGAGACCTCAAGGTTGCCCCAAAGGAAGAAGACTGAAAGACCGAGTTATTTATCAAGTTCTGCAGCAATTAAGATATATGGAAGCGAAGAAATCACGTCTCGAGGCCGCCCTGTTTCTGGCGGACGAACCCATCGACAGGGAGGAGATCGCAGAGATACTGAACCTCGGCTCGATAGGATACGTCGATATGTTGCTTGAGGAGTTCGAGGAAGATCTTCAGGAGGAACACAGAGGACTGGAACTGGTACAGAGCGGGGACAGCTACGAGCTCAGGGTGAAGAAGGATCATCTGGAACACGTATCACATCTGGCGCCACACCAAGACATAAGCGACGCACAGCTACGGACACTTTCCCTCATAGCATACAACGCACCTGTAGAGCAGGCAGACATAGTCGAGGTAAGAGGCAACAGGACCTACCAGCACGTCAAGGAACTGTGCTCCCGGGGCTTCCTGGAGAAGGAAAAAGACGGCAGAACAGCTGTCCTGGACGTTACCGATTACTTCCTTGAGTACTTCGATCTTGAGAGCCTGGACGAGTTCAAGCAACAGGAAGCTGCCGAAGCCGAAGAGCTAGAGGTCTAGACCTGTGTTTTAAACATCGGAGGTTCCTTTCTCCATATGGAGCTTACAAGCCTTGATCTCTCGATACTGATGGATGAGTTCAGCCAGCTGGAGGGAGGACATGTACAGAAGGTCTACCAGCGTGGCGAAGAGCTTTCACTGGAGATCTATGTTCCGGGCGATGAGAAAAAGAGGCTTGTAGTAGGTACGGACAGAGCTTTTCTTTCGGACTACAAGCGTGATAACCCTACGAGGCCGCCAGGCTTCTGCATGGAGCTACGGAAACATCTCGGCAGGGTAGATTCCATTACACAGAGAGGCTTCGATAGGGTGCTGGAGATAGAGTCCGGGGAAAACCGCCTGATACTTGAGATGTTCGGTAAGGGAAACTTTATACTGACGGACGGCGACCGGATAATCGGAGCGCTGCGTGAGGAAGACTGGGCTGACAGAGAGATACGTGTAGGTCAAGACTACGTGTATCCCGAGCCCACGACCGATCCCAGAGAGATAGATGACGTACTTGAACAGATCAGAGGCGGCGAACTGGTAAGACAGATCGCATCAGAGCTCAGCTTCGGCGGCACCTACGCAGAAGAGGTACTTGCAAGAACTAGACTGGACAAACACCAGAGCCTCGAGGATCTTTCCCGGGAACAGAGAGAAAGCCTAAGATCGGAGATAGAGAGCCTGATGGATACCTCCGAGATCAACCCAAGACTTTACCTTGACGGAGAGGACCCGGTGAGATCTTCGCCTTTCCACCTGGAGAAGTACGCAGAAAACTCCGTAAGGGAGTTCGAGAAGTTTTCGGAGGCGATCGATAGGTTCTACTACCTCAACAAGCAGCTTGAGGAAAAGAGAAAGAGAGAGGAAGCCTACCAGGAGAAAAAAGAGGGTATTGAGCGCCAGAAGAGGCAGCAGGAGATGAAGATCCGTGGCCTCCGTGAGTCCTCAGAGCAAAACCGTCAGAAGGCGGAAAGGATATACGAAAACTACCAGAAGCTTCAGCAGGTCAAGAGACAGCTGGAGAACTCAATAGACGAGGTCGGCTGGGACAGGACACGTGAAAAGATCCAGGAATCCGACAGCGAGGCCTCGGAGCTTGTAAATGATCTCAACGAGCAGGAAGGCTTTGTATCCGTGGACCTGAAGGACGGAAGTCTGAAGGTTTACCTGTATGAGGATCTGGAGGCTACGGCTTCGAGGTTCTACGATAAGGCAAAGGAATCGGAAGACAAGATCGAGAGCGCAAAGGAAGCGCTTGAAGACACGGAGAAAGAGCTTGAGGAGCTTGAGAAACAGGAGATAGAGGTTGAGGAAGTCATGGACGATAAGTCCGGGAAGAGAAGCAAGGAGTGGTTCGAGAAGTACAGATGGTTCCGTTCCTCCGAGGACTTTCTTGTACTGGCCGGAAGGGACGCACAGACAAACGATATGCTGGTGAAAAAACACATGGAGCCGGGAGACCTCTACTTTCATGCGGACTTTGACGGCGCACCCAGTGTCGTGGTGAAGGATGGACAGGACTGTGGAGAGGCTACGAGGAAAGAGGCTGCGGCCGCTGCTGTCACCTTCTCGAAGACATGGAAAGCTGGGATAGGTGCAGACGATGTATACTACGTGGATCCTGACCAGGTCACGGAAAATCCGGAGTCCGGGGAGTATCTGGCAAAAGGAGCCTTCGTAGTCCGTGGAGACCGAGACTACATGAGAAACGTCTCGGTGGACGCAGCGGCAGGTCCATACGAGATACAGGAAGACGTATACATCCCGGTTGTCGGGCCTTCAGAAGCAATAAGCTCTCTGTGTCCGGACTATCTGGAGCTAAAGCCAGGGCATCAGAAGAAGTCAGAGGCAGCAAAGAAGGTCAACAGAGCATTCAGCGACTACGATCTCGATCTTGACTACATCGTGCGTGCGC
>CAKZNU010000012.1 GCA_937132175.1 uncultured euryarchaeote | reverse complement strand
ATCAACCAACGCCCCTGGAGACTGCTCCTGTTGCATTTCACTCTACTACCTCCCCGTAAACGATGATTTCAATAGGCATCTCAGTTCTAACCGCGGCACGACGGAGGATAAATATGTCCCCTCCCTCGTGGGATCTCTCCCCGCCGTTAGGGGTTATACGTAGCCCCGGATCTGCCTCATTGATCTCAAGCCGGGTACTTATTGATGAGCCTGAGAACCTTGTGTTCCCGGAACTCGAGGACTCGATACTGTATGTCCCTGCGGAGAGCGGAGTTAAGAGCTGGCTTCCATGCTGTACACCGTTTACCGTCAGCTCCTCAGTACCGGATCTGGACGAAGTGGAGAAGTTGTAGGTTCCCTCAGAGTATGTTCTCGAGATTGTCTGGGTGAGTGAACCAGCCAGGTCAGAGGTACCTCCCGTGAAGCTGCTATCAGGAGTCTGTACGGTCAAGTTCAGACCATCTTCGACCTGAGGAAGGACCTCGATGAACTTCTGCTGGAAGTCGCCCTTGAACTTGTTATCCTCCGGAATGGTACAGCTGAAGTTATAGACTCCAGCAGAGGTGATCGGACTCGTTGAGGAGACACTGGCATTGTCCTTGTCGATCTGTGTACCGTTTCTTCTCAGGGTGATATCGGAGTTTCCGTTAGCCGATCCACAAACTACATCCGGCGATCTATCTACGACTATGTCTCCATCCTGGGCTCGCGAATCATTGAACTTGATCGATAGCTGTGGATCATTTTTCGGTTCTACCGGTATTTGCGGAGACCCGCCACCGAAGTCAAATATTGATCCTATCTGAGATACGGAGGCAGCCGTGAAGTTCTCGGATGCACTCGATGTGCATGAGATCGGGAACTCGCCCTGCCCGAGTGCCTCTGCATCCACTACTGTTGATAATGTATCTGTGGTTCCCTGATCCTCTACAGCGCCGTTAAACGAAAGAGTCATAGGCGACTGACCTGTAGTTGAGGAGCATGTAATGTCGGCTACCTGGCCTTCGGTAAGCGTACCCGATACATTGCTTGTAAGAGATATCGTAGGGGTTGCCTTTGTTACCCTGATAGACTGTTCGAACTCGGTCACGCCACCGCCACCCGTTGAGTTGGCCGTGAACACGTACAGATCAGGTGTAAGAGACTCTCGGAACGTATCCGACACCTTAGTCCCGTTTCTGTACAGGTCTTGGGTGTCTGTACCCGCGGAGGCATTGACTGTCTGGGTTCCACCGTAATCAAACGTAAACACTCCTGTGTTAGACGGATCCTGTGCTCTGTCGGATGTACTTATCTCAAGCGAATCCGAACCTGTCGATGGTGTAGCAGGTGTGGATGTGGATAGGTTGAGTTCTTCCCTGACATCTATTTGGAAGTTCGTGGTACTTGCAGTGTAGTTCTGTGACTCAGGGATTGAACATGAGTAGTTGTAGAGCCCTATACTGTCGACGGCCGAGGTTCCTGATACCTCGGAGGTACTCGAGGCAATCTGTGTGTTTAGCTTGTTGTTTTCCTCAAGTGTTATCTGTGCTTCATCATTGACCGTGGAACAGACTATTCCTGGGTTCTGTCCAAGCACAAGATCACCGTCAAGTGCCTTGTTCGAAGGCGAGATAGAGAGAGCAGGATTCCCTTTCTCAAGCTCGAACCTGCGGAAATCAGTCCTTACACTGTTGTTTGCCTGATCCGAGATAAAGTACCTGAACCTGTAGTCTCCCGCACCAAGACCAGATACAGTCTCTGTGTAGTCATCAGAACAGCTTGTCGATATACCCTGCTCATCACACTGTACAGTTCTGTTCTTGAGCTGCCCGGTGAAGTTCGCCTCCATCACTATGGTACCGTCCTGTTCATTTGTCTCTATGAATGGGAACGGCTTCTGAGTGGTCTCTGAGTCGACGACTTGACGGGCGAACTCATCGCAGTCACCGTTTGGCTCTGTTTCAACACACACACGTCCTGTCACTTGTCCTGTAGTATTCGGAGCATTCATGTTGTCATCCACGAACGCTGTTATGTCGTGGGTTGCATCCTGTGTGTACCTTGTACGGTTGCTGTCAGCGAACACGCTGGTTAGAGATGGAGCATTCCTGTCGGAATCTATAGTTGGTCCCTTTTCCACTAGATCTGATCCCTGATCGGATGTACATCTGACCTCCGAAGGAAGAGAGATTCCCTGTCTAACGTTGTTAACCGTGATGGTCGATGTCGTATTCACAGGAACCTGTTCGGTCTTGACATCGTCTCCATCAATAGATACGGTACACTGGGTACTCTGTTGTCCATCTGTGACCGGCTTGACATCAAAGCTTATACTGGATCCATCTGTCTGGAACCTCTGTGATGGAACCGGGCTACCGAGGTCTCCTCCTGATGGCTCTACAAAGTCGGTAGGTAGCCTCTTAACGTCAAAGAACCTGACATTTATGCTGTCGTCCTCGTTTGGTACAGGGCTTAGAACTTCAACCTGTGGTCTCTCCGTATTGACTGTTACAACCTCTGTTGACGTGAAACCGAACTTATCTGATACCTCGAGAACTATACTCCTTTCTCCATACGATGTGCCGAACCACTTCGGCTCCGGGGCATAGATGGACTGCTGGGTATCATTCTGTATAATACCGGATGTATCGATAGTGTTGTTGCCGACGTAATCGATTCTGTAATTGATGTTCTCGGTGGACTCGTCGGTGACCCTTACATCAAGCTCAGGTCGAACTCTGAGAACTTTTTTACCGTTCGACGGACTGGAGACTGTTATCTGTGGAGGGGCAAAATCAAGGTCTCCGGTGATGGAGCCGCTGCCGGTGTTACCTGTCTGGTCGCTACAGGATACCGTCAGATCTTGAGGATTATCAGGAATATTTGCGATCTCCATAGCAGATGACTGATTTACACCTGTTTCACCTATAGTGACTCTCTGTGTGTTCAGGGTGTTGCTGTTGATTGATGTCGTACACTCAACTTTACCCAGGAAGTTGTCATTAACCTTGTACTCTACGTTAAGATCTTCATCCGTCTGGGTCACCCGATCGATAAACACAGACGGTGCCTCATTGTCATCTCCGACTATGACGTCACGTATAAGATCTCTCTGTAGACCCGCTACATCAGCCCTTATTTCGAAGTAACGCTTTTCACTGAAGTTGGCCTCAAACGTAGCTGAGCTTGTATCGATGGCCGAAGCTATCTGGCTGCCGTTAGCTGACAACGTAAAGTCAGCGTTGTCTCCGGTGGTATTTAGCCTTATATCGAACTGTTCACCAGGCTGGACCTGTATATCCTCTCGTGCAAATCCTGTACCATCGTTCAGGAAGAGCTTCCACTGCTGGTTAACACCTGATACCGTTGCTGATGGAGATGGGTCTCTGTACTTTGCGGTAAACCATCTCTCCACTGAGGACTCTGTGAAGAAGTCCGCAGCTCTTCCGGCACCTACTGCAAAACTGGAACCGGATACACTGGATATATCTCCTGATAGAGTGGCTGAGCCTGATCCGCTCAGAGACAGTTCCTGCTCGGACGAGGTAATGTTTTGCTGTACATCTACCGGGGTAGATCCTGCGACAGAGGTGGTGTCGTCGGTGTAGTTGTTTCTGAACTCGTCTGACACCAGATCGTAGCTTAGAGATCTGTCTGCGCTCTGATTTGCAAGTGTTCCTACCTTGAATGTATCCATGCCGGATACTGACTCAACGGTCGCCTGGAATCTCAGGGGAGCGGATGTATCCTCAGAGTATACAGCTGATGCGTTCTGGTTGCCGTCCGATCTGAGTAGAAGGCTGCTGTCTGCGACAGAGACAGATCCTTCGGTGCTGTATCTTGAGAGGGTTCCTTCAAAGTCATCGAACTCCGTGAACGTCTGTGGACCGCTTGAAACCGAGTTCTGGTCTAGACCGGAGTACATGTAAAGTGTTCTGGTTGTGTTCGCTGGCAGGTACGGTGCCTCGATCCATATTTCCGTATCCTGTTGTCCGCATGTCTCCTCTCTCAACCAGTGATCAACTACGCGGGACTGTGAGGGATCATAGAACCTCATGTTTCCACAGTCTACATCCAGACGGTCCTCACGGATAAGTTTCTGTGTGTTTACCGAGAGCTCTACCTGGTAGTTATCCACGTCTTGGTTAGCTCCCTGTACATCAATCTTCTTCCTGGACTGGTACTTTGTAATGTATGAACCCGTCGAGGCTAGTGCATATGCGCCTTCAAGGTCACCGGAGGTAAATGATACTGCGTTCGTATCCTCGTCAAGATCGTACTCCGTGACCGATGAGTAATCCTGTGCACATCCTCTATCGCGTGCATCAGTCTGGAAGGTTCCACACTCAAATGGATTAACTGTGTTCTCCGAGGAATCGGGGTAGCCAAGGGTTACACGTACACTGTCGTAGCTGAAAGGTATACTCTTGGCCATTATCTTCTCGAACCTGTCGTCTACAACGTCTTTCTGAACAGAGACATCCTTCGTGGAGTCGCCTGTGTCTCTGTCAAAGGTTGAGTCCAGTGTTATGATCTTTTCGGACTCATCCTGTATCTTGGCATCATCCAGAACTATTTCCTTACCGAGAGCCTCTATCGTGACGTTGTAAGTCTCTACCGGCAACGAACCTGAGATCTCGCCGGAGGCGCTTTCGAATACCTTGGTTCTTCTATCGTTTTCGAACGTGATCTTTGTGTCCAGACCGGCTCCAGCAAGATCCTGAACCTGGATGTCCAGAGGCAATGCTCCCTGAACCGTCGAGGACTCGGCCGTGCCGCCATGTTCATCAGTAAAGGCCATTGAGGCCTCTATGAGCTGACCTCTGGAGAGAGGAGAGTTTGATGCACTTATCTGTGCCTGACACAGAGACTCCTCGGGACCTCCAGCCGTATCAACCACTGTGCCGGGACGGCTTCTGGGAGAGCCTCCCTCTATCGTAAAAGTTACCTGACACTCCTGTACCTCGGACTCTCCGGGAATATCTCCGTCGGACGCCCGAGCCGTAACGTTGAACTCGTACTTATCCTGATTTCTCGTAAGCTCTATCGCCGTATCACGTGTAACTTCAGGAGGATTGTTAGGGAAGGCTCTCTGTGTATTAAGTACAGTAACTACTCCGTCCTCTATGAACCTTGAGGTAATGTTGATAAGCTCCGTGTCATCCCAGCCTGAAACATTGCTTGCTGCAATCACAGGGGACGTACATCTGGCATCGTTTGTGCCGCCGAAGGAAGTATCTACATCCTGTTCGTATACCTTAGTATTGCCCTCTCCATCCTCCGCCAGTACCTCACATGTGTACTGACTTGGGTCGGTAAGCCCGGAGGTACTGGATATATCGGATACAACTTCGAAGCCATGTACCTCTGTAGAGTCTCTAAACGCAACGGAAGGTATACTCTTTGAGGTAACCGAGTAACCGGTAGATGCCGATCCGTTGATGCCGTCTGCATTTGAAACAGATACATTTACATCTCTCAGACCCTCCGTACTGTCAAAGCTGTAGCTAACGGAGTAACTTCCGTCCGAGCTGGTCGTAGTTGAGTACTGATCCAGCAGGTTACCGTTCCTATCGAATACATCAAAAGTGACTGTCTGTCCGGATACAGGCTCTCCGGTCGGCTGCAGTGTTGCGACACCTGAGATCTCGACCGTGTCACCTGACCCGATACCGTAGCTTTCCTGGTTAGAGGAAGCCGTCAACGAGATGTTTCTGACATCAAAGTCTCTGGTCCTGTTGCTGGCAGCTGTGATGCTCTGACCGTCTACAATGGACTCTGCACCGAACTCAACCGTGTAGTTTCCGAGTCCCAGAGTGCCAAACTCGTTGAAGAAGGTCTGGGCCTGTGTCCTCGGAGCAGTATTCGTTAACTCACCGGAGTCGACAACGGTGCCATCCTCCGATAGCACATATGTAACAGGGTCGACCGGGTTCTGGTTGTTGCCGAAGACCTCAAGTGAAAGATTGACGTTTTCCGCGGCATCAAAGACATTGTTGCCGGTATCTGAGGAGTCTATGGCTCCTGTACCGAGAAGAATCTCATCTATCGAGAAGTCTGCTGTTGCCGAAGGACTGTATCCCTCAAGCGAGGTGGATGCCGAGACACTGTGAGAACCGGCTTTCTGCGGTGCCGTAGTCTCCACACGGCAGGAGCCATCGGACTCGACCGCAAGACCTGATGAAACAGGAGAACCGTCAAGAGTTACATCTACCGAAGCATCTGAAACAGGTGTTCCGGACGCAGAACGAGTAACCGTACCTGTATCGTTGAATGCTTCCTCAGGCGAGAGAGGATCCTCTGAGGTATCTACGGAGACAACCGGTCTGTCCGCCACACCGGTCGTAATCTCTAGAGAGTTAGTGCCGGAGTTAGCCGAGAAAGAGAAACTTACGTACCCGTTCCCTCCGGAACTCTTGTTCGCAAGCAGGGAAC
>CAKZNU010000011.1 GCA_937132175.1 uncultured euryarchaeote | reverse complement strand
GCAGCACCCAGAGAGAAAACTGCAGAAAGTACCACGAACAGATCTCACGGAGAGGAAAACCCTGTAGACCACCAGTAGAGAAGAACGCCGGATAGAGAAAGCAAAGCACCTGGCATCGCAGGAATGACGCTGCCAACTACACCTGCAACCAGAAGCAAAAGCGCTGCAATCAGAAAGATATTCATGTATCGGGTCCGGTGGGATTTGAACCCACGACGGCCGGGTATCTTTCCTGAGGTACCAGAAGATCTCTTCCCTATCTGGGAAACTCCTGATGCAGTTAAAAGCCCGGTGCTCTGCCAGGCTGAGCTACGGACCCATCGTGCCGGCTTCGCCGGCTTACTCGGGACTGACGAACAGCACGTTGTCTCCCCTGACGAAAAGCCTTCCGTACTCGGTCGTCGAGTCCTCCCCGTTCACTGTGGCATTTTGCAGCCACACGTTGAGGTGCTTGTCGAAAGCCTGTAGCTCACCTGAGACGGATGTTTCCTCTCCTCCGAACTTCTTGAGTTTAATCATAACATTTCCTTCCTTCGCGTCGTCAAGTACGTCAAATGGGCGCTTGTTGTTAGACATCTAGCTGCACCTGTACAGACGAACTAAGCGACAACTTATATAAATGATATCAGGTCTCTCAGAGGCTTTCTCCATGTCTCCGGCACTTCCCGGTACAGTACGGCTGTATAAAATGTTTGCCAGCGTATACCAAGTTATGGCTGTACGACATGACAGATCAATGACGAAGAAGTCCGGCGGAAGAAAAAGACCTTACAGAAAGTCCAGAAAGTACGATCTGGGAGACGAGTTCAGTGAACCAGAGCTCGGAGAACAGAGGATAGAAACCAAGGACTCAAGGGGTACCGAGTCAAAGACCACGGTAAGAAGAGAAAGCAGAGTAAACGTTCCCGTAGACGGAGAGGTACAGGGCGTCGAGATACAGTCCGTCGACGACAACCCGGCAAACGACAACTTCGTCCGCAGAAGCCTGCTGACGAAGGGAACAGTAGTTAGTACCCAGGAAGGAAAGGTCAGAGTAACATCGAGACCAGGACAGGACGGAGTCGTGAACGGAGTGCTTATCGAGTAGAGACTCAATAAAAAAGAGGTGGGGGATGTATCCCTCCTCAGCTCTCTATGCCCACGAATCTTTTGATGCGGGAAGCTATCCTGAAGAAGGGAGAATACTGCTTAAACTGTACCGGAATCTGTTCGCCTCCGTCATCGGCAAACGTATCTTCCATATTTCCATGGATGGTCGAAAAGTTATATATGAGGCAAGGTTAGACCGGGAAACGTGATCGGTTAGAAAGCTTTTCGGAACCAAAAATCTGTTTGAAGTCTTGAGACAAGAGTTCTTCATATATGACGCAGGTTCAGCTGAAGTACGTCTTCATCCTCAAGTACGTGGGCTTCACTCACCTTCTGGTCCGGAAACTTCGAGCTTGGACCTGTCACACGGGCATCCTTGAACCTATCCTTCATGTCGCCGGGAAGCTTCTCCAGGGCATCTCCGACCGTAGAGTCCCTCTCGAGTATTAATGGATCATCCCTGTCAGGATTCTCTCCTTTTTCCTTCATGTAGATCCGGATCAACCCAAGATTCTCGAAGATCATATTCCTGAGTTCGTCAAGGTTCTGCCCTGTCTCGGCTGAGACCATGAGATCGCACTCGTCTTCCAGCTCGCTGCGCCGTGAACCGTCCAGAGAGTCTGCCTTGTTGATGACCTCGACAGACGGCAGGTACTTTCTGTTGTCCATAAGCGCATCGATGAACCTGTCGAGATCCATATTCTCCCGTATAATGACTTCGGCGTTTCCGTAGCCGTTCTGCCTCAGCAGGTTCTTCATGGTTTCCTCGTCCAGCTCAAGATCCTCGGTGGACGAAACACTGATTCCTCCACGGTCCTTCTTCTCGATCTTCATACGAGGAGGCTCCGTATTAGTCCTGAGGCCTGCCTTGTACACCTCATCGGTGATCTCCTCGTAACGCATTTCCTCAGGGTCAAGTACGATCAGAAGCAGGTCGGCGTTACGGACTACCGACAGGACCTGTGATCCCCCGCCTCTGCCGTCAGCTGCCCCACCGATCAGGCCGGGAACATCAAGTATCTGTATGTTCGCACCCTTGTGCTTCATCATACCCGGGTTAACCTCAAGCGTGGTAAACTCGTACGCTCCCGTATCCACCTCGGCGTTAGTTAGTCTGTTAAGGAGTGTAGACTTACCTACAGAGGGAAAACCGACAAGAGCAACGGTCGCATCGCCATGGGTCTCGACCGCGTAACCGGATGTCTCACCAGTACCCTTTTGCTTCTTCTCCTTCTCTTCCTTGAGCTGTGCAATCTGGGCCTTCAGGCGGCCACGCTCTTTCTCCGTGGCCTTGTTCACAGGCGTCTTCTGAAGCTTCTCCTCAAGATTCTGGATACGGTCGTCTATCCCCATATTAAAGACGTAGAATAAAGACTTGAAAAAACAGGTGCTGGAAGAAACATAAAGACCGAGCCGGAAACAGAAAAGCATGAAACTACCTTGGAACTCCTACAAAAAGAAAATAGAGGAACTTGAACAGGAAATAGAGAGCCTGAAGGAGGAAAAACATAGCCTCAAGGAGAGACTGGATGCAGAGTCAGAGAGACGGTCCAGGCTTGCAACGAAGAAACAGGAGGCCGAGAAGAAACTGAAGAAGACACGTCAGAGGCTCGAGGAGACAGAAACTAAGGAAGAGGGTAAAGACCGGTCTGGAGAGGATAGAGAATGGGAGGATCTCGAGTTCAATGAGGCGAGAAAGATTCTGGAGGCTCTTGCCAGCGTAAAATCTCCGGGGAGGAATCTTGTGGAGCTTGAGTCGCGCTCCGGCGTATCGGATATGCAGGACGTCAAAGGCCTGAAAAACTCTCTGAACCGGAGCCAGTACGAAAAGGTCAGAGACCTGGAGAGATTCGTGGCCTTCTTCGGATGCGAAGGCTTGTTTGAGACGGTGATAAAGTGCCGGCCCTTCACAGAGACCAGATGGAGTCTTGATGACTCTTTCTCCGTTAAGATAATGGAGTTTATGGAAGAGAGGAAACACTGGGCGCTTGTATCAGCCAACAGGACACGTATATTCGAGGAGAAAAACGGAGATTACTCTGCCGTAGAGGAGATACAGAACAGGGTGGAGAAAAAACAGAAGAAAGGTGGATACTCACAAGACAGGTTTGAGAGGAAAAGAGAACAGCAGATACAGAGGCATATAGATGAGACCGAAGAGGCACTGGAGGATCTTGAGAACGTAAAGATTCTCGGCGACAGACGTCTCTGTGAGGACCTGGACGGAGAATATCTTGGAGGATTCGACAGCTCCCGAAAGGCCGGTCCCAGCCTTTTCTACAGGTTCAGGAGGCTGGTAGAATGACAGGTACGGAGCCAGGGGAGATCAGAGAGATACACCAGAAACTGCTGGAAAGGTACGGAGAGCCTGAGGAACCGAAAGAGATGACAGGCATAGAGTACCTGATAGAGACCATACTTTCACAGAACACGAACGACATCAACAGGGACAAGGCCTTCCGGAACCTGAAGGAAAGATACGGCAACGACTGGCAGGAGGTCGTTGAGGCATCACAGGATGAGCTTGCAGATACTATCAGGGTCGCAGGACTGGGCCCTACGAAGGCTGAGAGAATCCAGAGGGCTCTGGAGATTGCAGAGGAAACACGTGGAGAGTACAGCATCGAGTTCCTGAAGGATACCGATACGGAGAAAGCGGAGTCCTGGCTAACTGATATACCCGGGATAGGTCCGAAGACTGCCGCGGTAATACTCCTTTTCCATTTCAGGAAGCCGAAGATGCCGGTGGATACACATGTACATAGGATTGCACAGAGGTTTGAACTGGTTCCGGAGGGATGCTCCAGAGGCAAGTCTCATGAGATACTGGAAGATGTGGTTCCTGACGGAATCAAGTACAGCTTCCACAAGCTCCTGATAGCTCACGGCAGAGAGACATGCAAGGCGAGAAACCATCTGGATAACGAAGACTGCTTTGAAAGATGTATATACTACAGAGAGGTTGTCTTGGGTGAAAAGAAACCGGATGAAGTAGTTTAGAAATGAACGTTTCCCTGTCTTGCGACAGGCTTTTTGTCTAGGTTCTAGTGATCGTGGTCGTGATCAGCTGGGCTCTGTGCTCCTTCCTGCTCGTCCTGAAGCTCCTCGACGATCTCCTGTGCACGCTCGTTGATCTCCTCCTGATCAACTACGTCTTCCTCGTCCAGAATGTTTAGGAGTGCCTGTACCGTTAGCTCCAGATTACCGAGCTTCTGCTGGAAAAGCTGCATTGCCTGCTGCTGATTCATCTCAGGTTGTTCTGCCATAAAATTCACCTCTAATGTATACCTGTATCCATGCAACTCTTTTAAACCGGTCAGATATCAGATCGGGTTCCTTGCGCCACAGGCCTGACACTTCAGAATCTCCACTCCTTTCTCCTTCAGAACCTCCGTATCAGGGCTCTCACACTCTGGGCAGAAAACATAGTCCTCGGCAAACTGCTTGAGACGTGACTGGATCTCTCCACGTCTGAGCTCCCCGTTGATCACCATCTCCCCTGACTCCACTCTTCCGGATGCACCGAGCTCATCCATAAGATACTTACAGAGCCGGTCTTCCTGCCTGTTTATCGTTTCCGCAATATCTCCAAAGTTCGTGACCACCGTCCTCGAGCCTTCCTTTCTCGTATCGACGACCGGAAGCTCAAACCTTTCACTACCTGATGCATCATCAGGCACCTCATCCATACCTCTGTCCAGAAGATCCTCATAGTCCTGTGTCATACTTCCGGTTTGGAAGGTGAGTTTCTTAACATGGAACCGTTGACAACCACACCTATCTAGAGCTTCTTGATCTTTCCAGGCTGTGGCTCGTAGCAGGTTCCATCGCTCAGCAGTGAGTTAATAGTATCCTCAAGCTGATCCTCCGAAGCTTCCTCTACCGCATCTATTATATCGCTGTAGTCTGCGCCGTCACCTGTATCGAGGTCCTCTACGGCCTCCAGAACCTCTCTTTCCATGTTCTCCTTGTCTTCCTCCCCTCCTGATGATTCAAACTGTTCGCCAAAGCTCTGGAGTACAGAGTCGACTTCCTCCTCACTTAGCTTGCCGCTCATCTCTTTCTCTATGTCTTCACGGCTTTTACCTGCTTCCTTGAGCTGTTTGACGGTTTCATGTATCTGGCTCCATTCCTCCATATTCTTGGCGTACTTGAGCTCGTGGACAAGCTCCTTTTTGACCGGCTGTTCCTTAAGTATTTCGCCGTTCAGGTATATCTCTCCCTGGTATTCACGGACCTTACCTACCACCTCGACGATGTCTCCTTCCTCAAAGTCCTCCATCAGATCCAGCTCGTTGAAAAACTTCACCTGGATCGTATCCGTTCCGTCGTCCAGAGTCAGAGAGCCATAGGTTTCGTCCTCGTTCTGGAAGCTTTCTACCACAGTCGCTACAAGCCTTGCACGGGACAGACGTCTTCCGTCCGGTGTCAGAAGATAGTTTGGGTCAAATCCTTCCTGTTCAAAGTATCGGCCCGTGTTTAGCTCCTGTGCTGTAGTGAGCTTTGCTACCTGTCTACTCTGCTGTGGCATAGTAAGTTGTACGGTTATTATTCTTAATAATGCAGGGTCCTGCCAGACAAGTTCTTATTCAAGGTTGAGACATCGGTATGTAACCGTCTCCTGTCCCGTAACCAGTCTGATGCGTGTGTCCGAGCCGACCGGGTTATCCGGCTCAATGGTTATCCTGTAGGTACGCTGTGGATCCACCAGAGGATTCTGGAGTGTGTAATTTTCCGGTATTTCGAGTCTTGTGGTGTTCAGGGATACGGGTAT
The DNA here is from genome assembly GCA_937132175.1 of uncultured euryarchaeote. Lineage (GTDB taxonomy): Archaea > Nanohalarchaeota > Nanosalinia > Nanosalinales > Nanosalinaceae > Nanosalina. Next base: position 1,446 of record CAKZNU010000011.1, on the reverse strand, counting down.
AGTCGAGGCGTTGACCGTCGATGAGGCTGTGTTTCTCACCAAGAGGTTAAACTCGGTTGGAGATCCCCAGCAGCTCTCGATACTGAGACTGTCTTCCGGCAGACCTATATCCGTCTGGTAGGTCTCGGTCTGTTGCTGTGCCGAGTCATAGATCTCGTAGACGGTGTAGGAGCCTCCAACCGTGACAAGCATCAGAAGTACTATCGCCACTACCGGTGTTATGCCTTTGCGGTTCATATCTTCTGGATGAAGCCTTGTTTTGGCTCGTAGAGCTCTCCGTCGCGTTTAAGCCTCTCTATTACGTCCTCTGCCTGGTCTTTGCCGAAGCCTTCCTCCTCTGCCCTGTCAAGAACGTCATCGATCTGTACCTCTCCGTCCTCCGCCATCTCGTCGATGATATGCTTGACTGACTGCATCCTGTTTCTCTCCGAGCTTGTAACCCCTGACTCTATGATATCTGCGTCGAACTCTCCCGTCTCCGGGTCCACGCCTACCTGCTCCAGAGAGTACTTCAGAATACCTATGGCACGTTCCGCATCTTCCTCCGTTACCTCGTCGCTGAGCTCCGCTCTTGCCGAGGCCTCGCTTATCCTGACAAGAGCCTCCAGCTGCCTCGCCGTGATCGGTACGCTGCCGCCTTCCTCTCCGTCTCCACGGGAACGCATACTTATGTAGAAGTCCTGTATCTTATCGGCCGCAGCCTCGGTGAGATCCGGGTCCTTCCTCTTTGCGTACGCAACATACCTTTTGAGCTGGTCCTGGGAGATATCGGGCTGGGTCTCCTCCGGGTCGATATGGTTTTTCAGAACCTGGCTGGAGAGCTTCTCATCTCTTTCCTCATCCGGCTGATCCTTCACAGGGAAGATGAAGTCGAACCTGGAAAGAAGCGTATCCCCGATCTCTATCTGCTGTGGTATCGGCTCGTAGGGATCGAAACGTCCGAGCTTGGGGTTTCCTGCCGCGAGAATAGAGGTCTCCGCGTTCAGAGTTGCCTGAATGTTTGCCTTCGAGACCGAGATCTGTTGTTGCTCCATCGCCTCATGAAGGCTTGAGCGGTCCTCTGCCGCCATCTTGTCTATCTCATCGATCGCAGCCATACCTTTGTGTGCCAGGACAACGGCTCCTGCCTCCAGAGAGAACTCTCCCGTTGATTCTTCCTTCACCACGGAAGCGGTTAGACCTGCACCCGTAGAGGACTTTCCTACCACGTAACGGCCTTTAGGTGCAAGCTCGCCGGTAAACTCCAGGAGCTGGGACTTTCCTGTACCTGGCTCCCCTATAAGAAGTATGTGTATGTCTCCGCGGGACTTGACACCGTCCTCTCTAGACTTCTTTACGCCTCCGAAGAGCTGGAGGGCGATAGCCTTCTTTATCTGTTCATGTCCGTATATCGAGGGCGCTATCGAGCTGGAGATCTTATCAAATATATCGGGGTCCTTCGCCATT
>CAKZNU010000010.1 GCA_937132175.1 uncultured euryarchaeote | reverse complement strand
CCAACGACGACATCCCACAGATGGCAAGATTCGCCATCAGAGACATGGGACAGACCGTCGGAGCCGGCCAGTGTCTAGAAGTACACGAGGACGAGTAGTCCTCAACACCTATTTTTCTATTTCAAGTGAGGTAGATGTGACAGATCGGATAGAAAGCCTTGATTCTCTCAAGGCCATCTGTATATTTCTGGTAGTCTTACTTCATCTAAACGATAAGGTATCCAGCACAGGGATTATGATCATTCCTGATTTTCTGGCAGTCAATACAACCAGGCTCGCTGTCCCTGTATTTTTTCTGACGTCCGGTTACATTGTCTCTAAGAAGATACAGAGTGCGGGACCGAGATACTGTCTGAAATACTGCAAGAACATACTGAAGTACTACGTGTACGGGACCGGCATATACCTGGTTCTCACGCTCTCTGTACTTTATCTAAACGGTTTTCTGAGGACGGGTTCAGTTTCCTCCAGTATCGAAATAGACCTGTTTGGAGTAGACGGACTGATCAGTCTTCTCTACTCCGGAGATGCAGTAGCCTACCACCTCTGGTTCCTGCCTGCTCTCATCTTCTCGATATCGGCCGCAACACTTGCGGTGAAACATGAAAGGCTTAGAGAGCTCGGGATGGCCGGCTTAACGGTATTTGTCGCAGGAACATTGCTCAACAGCTATAACCTAGGACCCACAGTTTCACCACAGGACCCTCTGTTCAGAGGACTCGCATTCATAACCACCGGGTTTATTCTACAGAGAGGAGAAAGGCTTCAGGAGATCTACAGCAAGAAGCTCCTGATCCTGTCTGGACTCGTGTTCTATGCAGAAAGGGTGGTAATATCCTTCTTCATCGGAGAAGGTCTGTTCTGGGGAGAGGTAAGCCTGGCTACATACCCCTTCTCCACAGCAGTACTAATCTACTTTCTCAAGCATCCTGTGAAACTCTCAGACACCAGACTAGCTCTCTACGGACGCCAGACAGTCTGGACATACATTCTGCACGTCATACCTGTGAGTGTGATAATCGGCGCTGGACGCCTATCAGGGATAGGAATAGAGGATAACCTGCCCTTCAGCATCGTCTCAGCAATATGCATCTACGTGTTTCTCATGGAGGCTGAATCCCGAGACACAGCCTCAAAGATCTACCAAAAGCTTTCTAACAGAGACCCATTTAAAAGAATTCGTAGGTTGTAACACGATATGCAAGAAGCAAGAGTAAAGCTGAGAAGCACAAGCCAGACCAAGGTAGATGACCTGGCAGACGAAATAATGGAGATCGGAGACGAGTACGAGGCAGAGGTATCAGGCCCTGTACCCCTACCAACAGATATACTTGAGATCCCAACCAGAAAGGCACCGGACGGAGAAGGAAGCGAGACGATAGAGAGATACGAGATGCATGTCCACAAGAGACTTCTAACAATTCTTGAAAGCGAGCGCGCACTTAGACAGGTCATGCGTGTACACGTACCTGAAGGCGTAGAGATCGAAATAGAGCTGAACGA
>CAKZNU010000009.1 GCA_937132175.1 uncultured euryarchaeote | reverse complement strand
GGTCTATAGATCCACGGCCACTTGAGGTCAGGGCAGACCGCAAACAGACCATTAAGAGGTTTGTTGCTGCGGTCGATGATCTTCTTCAGGATCAATCCGAAAGCTACAGCGAATTTCCACAGTGTCAGGAAAAAAACGTTGTATGGGGATCGGATACACGGAAAGAGGGAGAAGCTTCAGAAGCTGGAGGTGACGGGTCTTTGGATCCTGATTCCTATCATGAAGACATTCTCAGGATACATGAAAAATACTCTGCTCCTTCAACACCTCCCGAAGAAGTCAAGAGAACGGTTCAAGGCCGGAGAACAAAATGGAATCCATCGGATGGACCTGATATAGATCCTGAGAGAAGTCTTGCACAGATCATACCTGGAGTAACAGAGACAAAGCCTGAAGAAGCAAAGATCAGGGAGGTTCCCGACCTGTACCTTACTGTGGATCGCTCTGCACAGATAGTAAATCCTGAGGAAGAGCCATCTCCGGTTCTGACGGCGGCTTACTCCATAATCGATGGTTTCACGCAGGAAGGAGCTGAAGTACAGGGAGTAACTTGCTATTTGGCAGGAGATACCATAGATGGACAGCCTGATAACCCGGAAGAGTTGAAAGGCCTGATGACGCATTATAATACCGGGCATCCTGCAGACATCCCGATTCAGGAGAGAGATGACGTATATGAGGTTCTAGTGGCGAATCAAGGACCAGGTAACACGAAACAGTACGCAAGACACTTAGGTAACCGCTCTGCTGCTGCCGTCTTGACCGGAGGGGCTTCAGATGGTCTATATGAAGAGGAAACAGAGGAGCTGAGACATCACTTAGACAGAAATGGGGTGCCAGCGGTTGAGGCTCGGACGGTTGATGAAGCAGCAGGAATCGATCTGAGGGGTACGATATGACAGGGGGCCCAGAGTCTGGCGTCGAAGAACTTGCTGAGATGTCGTACTCTCCGGATACGGTGTATGGCACCGGTGCAGAGGTTGATGATTTAATTGATGGGTACGAAGAATGGGCTGAGAGAATGGCTGATACAGAACATACAATAGC
>CAKZNU010000008.1 GCA_937132175.1 uncultured euryarchaeote | reverse complement strand
TGCTTTTTGACCTCTTCCTCACGCTCACGATCCCTGATCTCAGCGTCTTCTCGACGCTTCCTATCAGCAATTTCAAGCACGGCATCCATACGGTCTCTGACATCCGATACAATATTTTTGTTGGCTTGGTCGATCTCGTCTCTGGCTTCCTCAATATCCATGGTGAATGATTGGTGGCCAGCTTTTTACAAATATCTGTAGGTTCCGTGTCTCGAATCGAGGTCAGGAGGTCCTCTCAGAGTATGCCTTCGTTGCTTGCCTCAAGTCCGTCATCGGTTATCCTGAACCTTACCGAGTTTCCTTCAGGTCTTGATCTATGTTTGAGTATTTCGGCCTCTCTAAGTCCCTGATCCTTCTGGGAGAGTTTCACCAGACATTTACTCCAGTACCTTGGTACATCTCTTCCTACGAGTTCTAACTCGTCCTCGTCGAAGCTTGTATAAACCTGGTTCGTTACCAGTACCGGTATATCCTGTTCACGGGCTATCCTAGAGAGCTTGGAGAACTGGCGTGAAAGCTCCTGATTAACTTCCGAGGCGTTCCCGGAGTCTACCTTCAGTCTGTAAAGTGAAACAATGGAGTCTACGACGACCAGTCCGATTTCCTGCTCAGATGCCATCTCCTCAAGATCTCTTACCGCGTCTTTCTGGTCCTCAAACGAGGTCGAGTCCCTGAGCATGACGTTTTCCAGCGCGTCTTCGGAGGCAATCTGTTCGAACCTCTCGGGAGAGAAACTGGCCTCGGTATCTATGTATATTACGGTCTCGCCGCTTTCCGCCACCTCTGCGGTAATCTGTATGCATGCGTTGGTCTTTCCAGTGCCCGAGTCTCCGTAGAAGTTTGTGATCACACCTTCCTCTACGCCGCCTCCGAGAAGCTGATCAAGGGATTCACAGCCGGTAGAGATTCTTTTAGTTTCCACACGCCTCTTTCGGCGATAAACTCTTTTTATGGTTTCATGACTATTTTTTACTGACGTCAACAAAAACCGTTTTAAGCTTTCAACAACATTTAGTAGGTATGACCGGAGAGAAAGCAGACTTACTCACCTACAACACGATAAAGGACAGGTTCGAGTCAGTCTACGAGAGAAACAAGTTCTACCGTGGACTCTTCGGTTACAGACAGACAGTCAAGAAAAACGGAAAGGAGTACGAGTACGAGAAGGATGGACTTATGGACAGAGTACCAAACTCCCGCATAGATGACTCAGTCTTTATACTCGCGAAGAAGCATACTCCGGAGGTTCTGGAGTACTTCGAGGAGTGGGGAGAGAAGGTTTCACACCATGTCTTTACAGTAGTGATAGACGACGAGGAGATACTGGAAAACATCAGGGATGACGCATAATAAACACGCGATACAATACTTTAAGGTGAAGATCAAATGACAGATGAAGAAGAACCGGTAAAGCTACGTGTAGGAGAGGTTCCACCAAACGCACAGCAAGACATCGGCAAGGGAATTGTACGGATCGACAGCAAGGTAATGGAGGACCTTGATGTCCGTGAAGGCGAGGCCGTAAAGATAGACGGTGAACGTGAAACCGTCGGAAGGGTCGCCAGAAGCTACCCTGCCGATAAGGGCCTCGGAATCGCCCGCATGGACGGTTACATGCGTAGAAACGCCGGAACCTCTCTTGGAGAGAACGTAGAGGTGAACAAGGCGGAGCTCAAGGAGGCACGGGAGATCACCCTGGCTCCTGCAGAGGAAGGAATCCGGATGCAGGTCTCAAATCCCGACATCTTCAAGAAAGGGCTGGCAAACAGGGCACTTATGCAGGGAGACATAGTTGTACCGGGAGGAGACGGTGACCGGCCTCAGGGAATGTTTGAGGACATGCCGTTTGACTTCGATATGGATAAGTTTGCCTTCAGCTTCGGCGGAGAAACCAAGCTGATGGTGGTCAAAACCAAGCCGAAAGGCGCAGTAAAGGTAACCAAAAACACCGAGATCAAGATGAAACAGCAAGCAGTCAAGGAAGCCGACCAGAAGTCAATGAAGGT
>CAKZNU010000007.1 GCA_937132175.1 uncultured euryarchaeote | reverse complement strand
TTAAATCCTTATGTCATGGCGGTGATTTTGGAGGAAGAAGGCCAAGATCTTCTGAATGATGATGTTGCAGAGGATGCTGACAGGTTAGAGTCAACTGTGGTTGGAGAGCCTGGAGATGGATGCTGTACATATACAATGGCAGTTAATGAATTAGAGGAATCCGGAGCTTCAAGAGAAAGACTGGATTCCGGACAGTTCAGCCAACAAGATATTCACTTAGGGTCAAGAGAAAAAATCTTCCGAGAAAATCTGATGAACGATAATAGACTTGTGCGTAATAATGATTTCTACGGCGAGTTGAATGCTCTTGGACGATACTTTGAGGTTATGAGCCAGATACCGGAGGTCGACAAACCTGAAGCCGGCTCCGGAGACGAATACGTGAGGGAGATAGAGGTTGATGGGGAAAATAGGTATGAAGTCGGCGTCTCAAAGTTTGGACCAGATTCCGGATATCATACTAAAATAGTTTCTGAACGTGACGATGTTGATAGTGCGAAAAACACACTTCGAGAAGCAAAATTAGAGAAGGTGGGAGAATACCTTACGCAAGAAGGACTTGTAGGAAGCTGAACTAACTGTCTACGGCCAACAACAATCTGAAGTGATAGTGCAAAGAAGAGTGCTGAGAGCCCAAGACTCTTTTTCTTTCTTACGTTTTCGCTGATAAATGAACGTGTCTTAGATGCTTAATAACTGAGACAGAGGCATCATGCTGTAAATGATCTCTACCTGAACCTTTCAGGTCTGTCGGCGACCTCCCCTATCAGCTTTTCTCTGGTGATCTCCATCACATCCTGGAGGTTCTCTGCGTCGTACTGGTTGTACCTGACTAGCTTTCTGAGAGCTTCCTCGTCTCCGTCTTTCTCGTACCTCTTCCATAGTCTAATCGCTTCCCGGCCATCTATATCCTCCAGTTCACGGTCTACGGAAAGCTCCTTCTCGATCTTCTTGAGGCCGCCGCTGAGACCGATGCGTCTGCAGAGATACATCAGGTCCAGGTGAGGATTCTCTATCTCTATGCCGTAGTTTTTCTCCAGGAAAGGCTTGTCAAACCTCTTGCCGTTGAACGAAACTATCAGGGAGGACTCGAAAAACTCCTTTTCGAGGTTTTCCTTCGTGAGGTCCTGTCCACGCACCAGTGTCTTGGACTCGCCGTTTCTGTAGATTGAGACTGTCGTGGTCTTGCTGGTTTCGGGTTTGAGACCTGTGGTCTCGATGTCGAAGAAGGCTATGGAGTCCTTGAAGTTGCGGTAAGCTCTCCACATGCTCTTGCTCGGTAGCTCCTGCTTGAAGAAAAGCTCGTTTCCGACCTCAAGGTTTTTCTTGGCCTTGTCTCTTTTCTCCTCTATACGGTCTCCGTACTTACCTGAGTCCTCAAGCTCATCCCAGTGCGTAATACCGTTTTGCCAGAGTTTTCTCTCAGTCTTCTGTCCAATTCCCGGGAAAAGCAGGAAGCTGTTTTCCAGTTTCACGTAGAGGTTCGATGCGTGACAAATAAAAAATTAGGTGAAAACGTGGTTTCGGAAGACATAGCCCTCTAACGGGATGCCTTGATGTCGTCTGCCTGCACCGTCTTGCGGTCTGCGTGCTCTGCCATCTGCTTGGCCTCACGAGCTCTGTCCTCAGCGTGACCCTCAAGTTCGTCTCTCAGCTCCTCTACAGCGTCCTCGGAGACTCTGGAGGCTCCCGCCTGCTTGATAATCCGCTTGACCGGTGCGAGTGGTAGTTCTGCCATTTGTTGTGTCACCTCTGTCGGCCTTTCACTATATACGTCCTTAATCTACTCGTATTTAAATGTTCCCTTCCAGTTACGTGTGACCTCGATATATCTGTAAATCTAGATCTCTTTCAGTTCTGTCTCCATCTCATCCGTCTCTATGACTGCGTAGAATCCCTCGAGTACAGGACCCGGGTTAAGCACCTTGGTGCCGGAAATCTCATCGGTTCCACGGGACTCATGGATGTGTCCTGTCAGGAACAGATCCAGATTCGTTCCCTCGATAAGTTCTCTTACCTCCTCGCTGCCGACATGGTTTCCGTCGGCGACATCTACGGAGGAGTCTGCAGGAGGCTGATGAACCACCGCAGCCGTGATCTCGCCCGCAGATCTTTCCGCTAACGTAGACAGAGTTTGTTTTATGTCTTGGCCGTCAGGCTCGAACGGTGTACCGAAAGGTGTCTTTCCGCCGCCGTAGCCGATAGCCTCGAGATCTCCGATGGCAGCAGTGTTTCTGTGCAGGTTCATTCTGCGATCCCTGAGGGCCCGAACAGACTCCTCCTCAGGATCCATGTTACCTGGTACGGCACGTACAGGAACCTCGGCCTCTTCAAACAGATCCAGGACCTCCTCAAGCCTTCCGCCATAGTCCTCGAACTCTGCTGCATCACTCAGGTCTCCGGCACATAGAATGGCCTCGTAGCTTTCCACATCAAGTATTTCCTCAAGCTTCTCCGTCTCTCCGTGTATATCCGATACAACAAGAACTCTCATGAATTCCAGATATTTACAGGTCTTAATTAACCTGTGGCTGTACGAGTTATAACTTTCGAGGCCAATCACTTAACGTGGAGAGAGAGGCTTACCTGCTGGACATAGATACCGTGAAAAAGAACGGAGAGGTAGCTGTAAGGCTTTTCTGTAAGACCTCCAGTGGCAATACTCTTCTCGCGGAGGATACCGGTTTCAGGCCTTACCTGTACGCAGTAACTGAACAGCCGGAGAAGCTGGAAGATGAGATACAGGAAACCGATATTAGCGACAGGGACGGCGAGAAAATAGAGGTGAAACCTCTTGAGACAGAGGTATTTTCGGACGGAGACAGCGAAGTAAAGACCCTGAAGATCGAGACTTCCGATCCCACCGATCTCAGCGATCTGAGGTACGAGATAGAGCACATGGAGGCCTGTGAGGAATGCAGGGAATGGGACATCACATTCTACAGGAGATACCTGATAGACCACCAGATCCGGCCGACTGAGCAAATGATACTAAAGGGAGAAGAATCCGGGGAGAAACATGGATTCGACGAAGCCATGGAGGTCGAAAGCATTGAGGCCGGAGGAGACGGAGAGGCTGATCTGAGTATACTGGCATTCGACCTGGAGGTAATCGACGAGGAGGTGATCATGGCTTCCCTGGCGAGTGAGGAAGACAGGAGACTTATCTGTACCGAGGAGATAGACTCGGAGTATGCGGAGGTCGTCAAGGACGAGAAAGAGCTGCTGGAGAGGTTCAGAGAGTACGTAAACGAGAGGGATTTCGACGTCATCACAGGATACAACACAGACGAGTATGACTTCCGCAGGTTACGGGAGCGTTTCCAGCACCATGGAATGGAGCTAAAGGTAGCGAGGAACGGTGAGAGAATGAAGTTCAGGCGTAGAGGAAGGTTCTCCGGCGCACACGTCAAGGGCAGGATGCATCTTGATCTTTACCCGTTCGTGGAACACGTGGTATCCCCCGGCCTGGACTCTGAGACCCTGGATCTTGACTCCGTCACAGAGGAGATACTGGGCGAGAACAAGGAAGACGTCTCATTCAGCCAGATGAAGGAGTGGTGGCGGGAGAAGGAAAACCTAGAGGAGTTTGGATCCTACGCGATGAAGGATGCAGACCTGGCTCTGAGACTCTCCGAGGAGCTTGTACCCCAGATCCTGGAGCTTTCCCGTCTGACCGGGCTTGTACCTTTCGATGCCTGCCGGTTGACCTACGGACAGCTCACGGAAAACTTCCTTCTGAGGGAGGCAAAGAAAAGAGACATACTGGCACCGAACAGGCCGATGCATGACGAACAGGAGAGACGGAGAAGCCAGGGAGCGTACGAAGGCGGCTTCGTTTACACGCCTGAAGAAGGCCTCTACGAGGATATATCGGTATTCGACTTCAGGTCTCTGTATCCGACGGTGATGGTTGCACACAACATATCTCCGGACACTCTAGATGCAGAGAACTGTTCGGAAGTATTCAGTCCCGAAGAGTTTGACTTCTACTTCTGTCAGGACGAACAAGGATTTTTCCCGGAGCTGATCGAGGACCTGGTATCTTCCCGGTACGATCTCAAGGACGAGATGAAACAGAAGGATGAAGACAGCCAGGAGTACGAGAGACTCTACAACAGACAGCAGGCACAGAAGGTTCTGGCGAATGCTTTCTACGGATACCTCGGATACACCGGAGCCCGGTGGTACTCCAAAAACTGCGCTCAGGCCACAACCTACATGGGAAGAAAGTACATAGAGGAGACAATCGAGGAGGCACGTTCATCAGGCTTCGAGATCGTATACGGAGACACTGACTCCGTCTTCCTCAGAGGAAAAGACATACAGGAAAACAGAGAGGAGTTTCTGGAGAAGGTAAACGGCAAGCTCCCCGAGTTCATGGAACTTGAGTTCGAGGGCCACTTCAAGAGAGGATTCTTCACCTCAAAGAAAGGAGGGGAAGGCGCAAAGAAAAAGTACGCCTTACTCGGGGAAACCGGCGAGATGAAGATTACCGGGTTTGCCCAAGTCAGAAGAGACTGGAGCCCGGTAGCCAAAAACCTTCAGGAAGAGGTGCTGAGGGCGGTACTGGAAAACCGTTTGGAAGACGCCGCAGAAAAGGTGAGTGAGACCATTGAGAAACTGAAAAACCAGGAGTATGAACCTTCTGACCTCGGAATCTTTACGACCCTGACGAAGCCTCCGGAGGAGTATGACTCGACCTCCCCACACGTGGAGGCAGCCAGGAAGGCTGAGAGAAGAGGCGACGAGATAGAGCCGGAAACCACTCTGGAGTACGTTATTACCCGTGGCGGCGGATCCATCTCAGACAGAGCAGAGCTGGTTAAGTACGCGGAAAGCTACGATCCGGACTACTACATAGACAACCAGGTTGTTCCTGCAGCTCTGCGGGTACTGAAGGTATTCGACTACACGGAAGGCCAGCTCAAGGGCAAGGGAAAACAGAGCGGTCTGGGAAAGTTCTCATAACTACCTGAATACCTCTCCCGTCCTCATAGACCAAAGAACAAGATCCAGGGCACCCGGCTCAAGCTCCAGCGTGTCAGACAGGCTCAGAAAGCACCTCTCCATCTCAAGATACTCCTGGCGTCCGGCAGGAGGCTCTGTCTCTCCGGTTTCTCCAAGCTCATACAGAAGACTAACCACGTGTCCGGAAAGTATAGCCACCCTGTCGGTACCTGTGTTACGCAGAAAATGTGAGGCCGACTTCATACCTACACCCGGCAGAGACTCCACCATCCATTTTCTGCTATCCTCAAGATCTTTACCCTCAAGAACAGAGGAAAGCTTCAGTTCACGGGAAGGATTCTCCAGAGTAGGCTGCATAAGCCTCTCCCTTACCTCACGTATATAGCCAGCCTTTTCCTCACTGTAAGAGACTTCATGTGACTCCAGAACCTTCTCGATCTTCCCCCCGTCTCCTTCCAGAAGTAATCCGTCTCTGTAGATCTCTTTTGACGCAGACCAGGCTTTCCTTGCTTCGGTCTGTGAGCTAAAGATAACGAAGGCCAGTTCCTGAAGCTTTCTCTCCTCCGATGCGTTCGAAAGCTCCTCAAACTCCTCAAGCCTCTCCTCTATAACTTCTTTCCTGTCCTGATACGCTTCCAGCACGTCTTCTTCATTCATTTCGAAAGTTCCTGCTCGATCAGGGTGCTTAACGTGCTGTACCTGAAGTCCGGAGCCTTTCTTCCGTTCACGTAGATCTGTGGGGTTCCGTCTACTCCGTCCTCGAATCCTTCTCTCTTATCCGCCTGTACCTCTGACTCTGTTTCCGACGACGAGATACATGTTTCAAGCTCTCCGGCATCCAGACCTGTGGTTGATCTGTTCACTAAATCAACAAGACCGGAGTCACTGTAATCAAGGGCCCTCTGGTTTTCGTAGAGGGCATCGTATACGTTCCAGTAAGCATCTTCGTCCTGTTCAAACGTACACTCAGCTGCTACAGCTGCCCTGGTTGCCTGTGGCTCATGTATCTGCAGCGGGAAATCCTTGTAGACAAGCTTTGCCTGTCCCGAGTCTATGTAGTTTTCCACAAGCCTCGGCTTGATGGAGGCCTGAAATGACTTGCAGGCAGGACAGTAGAAATCACCGTACTCAACCACAGTAACGGGAGCGGAGTCGTTTCCAAGAACAGGTTCGCCGCCGGTCGATACCGTGGAAGCCCGCGAAGTCGGGTCGTCCTCACCCGAGGCCGATCCAAGAATCTGGGGGATAACAACAGCTGCTACTCCAAGAATAAAGACGGTGGCAAGACCTTTGAAAGCTAAATCCTTCTTTCTCTTCCGGCTTTCCTTTCTCGCCCTCTCTTTTTCCTCACGGGCATCATCTACCTTGTCCTCCTGATGGGAGTTTAACTCCTCCTCATGTTTATCTCCCCAGTGTACATGGAGATCAACATCGGTATCAAACTCCTCGCCACAAAAATCACACTCTACCATGTTCAAACCATAGATCTCCAGACTTAAAATACGAACGGAGCTGCCGCATCAAAGTTTCTCGCAGGTAATAACCCCGGAAAACCTCATAAAATCCATAAGCAAACCTGATACATGTCGGATACATACATCAAGGTTGACGGCGATAGATACAGGGTTGAGGCGGCGAAAACCCTGATCCAGAAGGCATGGGGCCTCTCAATGAGGGAAAAAGGGAAGATGCTTTTCGTATTCGAGAAGCCACAGAAACCAACGTTCGACATGATGCTGGTGCAGCATCCACTGCACATGTACTTCATAGATAGCCAGCAGGAGGTTAGGGATCGTGTGAAGGCAGAACCATGGACCCTGGATCCCAGAACCTGGAAACTCTATCGCCCGGAGAGGCCTGTAAAATACGTTCTCGAATCCTTTGAGGACCTAGATCTGCAGCAAGGGGATAAGATACAGATGCTATCACACTGATTTGTTATCAAGTTACAGTAACATATAAAATTTTCTAGCTCAATCAATAACGTGCAGACTCCGAAAACATCTCACTTAGCATCTAGAGAGGAAGCTGATTTTGCGACGCCGATAGAGGTAGATGAACCACGAGATCTGCCTAGGGCCTTGATTGAGTACGATAGCGAGGAGAGGAAACGGAGTCTATTCGACACGTTTCTGAGAGAGACAAAGAGCTTAGTGAAGAAGCTGGGGATAGAGAGTAGAGCTACAGCTTTTCAGGAAGGAAGGCATCTGACATGGGGGAACGACCTCAATCTGATGGACGCACCCCGAGAGGCAGGCAGTATAGATAAGGACAGCTGTTCAATCGAGGAGACAGAGAAGACGGATGAATATCTCAAACAGCTGGAATCCTCATTCAGTACGTACAAAGATATAGCAGAATCGAGCCTGAGGGCACGTGAAAGGCTCAAGAACAGGGTTGAGTGCGAAAGAGTGGAGATTAAGAATGGGGTGGAATGGAACCATGAACCGGATCTGGAATTTCTACACGAAGATACTGTTTTGAGTTCGAGGTTGGATAATCTCAATCTGGAGGAAGGTACAGCAGAAGACCTGCGGAAAGACGTGAAGTCCAAGCACAGCTACGGGAAGAGAGCTCTTGAAAGAGCTGACTCGGCAGCCGAAGAGGCAGCCTCAGTGATAGATGAGGCACTAGAAGGGTTCAAACAGAGATATCCTGAGGCCAGTTACGCAGCATCAGAGATAGAAGAGTACACAGAGGCATGGGAACAGATAGGAAGAAACAATGAGTCAATAGATCTTCCCGGTATCGATAAAGATGAACTAGGGAACCTCGCGAGCAAGTTTTTGGATAAGGCTAAAAGCACCTACAAGAATACGATACGGAGATATGAGAAGGACATAGAGACTCTCAGGAACGCTGTAGATGCATCAGGCTACAGAGAAGGAAATGAGTTCTGGCAGGAAGTCGAGAAACGTTCGGAACACATAGATTATCTAGAGGAGCTCGTAGGCACTCAAGAGGAGTTCAGTAGCAGTACATGAATGAAACGTAAGACAAAAACCAAGCAAACACATAAAATAGTTGTTACTCAAGTTTACAACATGCTGAGTTCCAAAACATCTCACCTCCACGTCGATGAAGACACAAGGTTTGCAACACCTGTGAGAGTAAACGATCCGGAGGAAGTTCCTGCGGCACTGGTGGAGTACGATGATGAAGAGATGAGGAATAATTTGTTTGAACAGTTCCTTGATGATTCTAAGGAGCTTCTGGACAGACTTAGAGTAGATAGCAGAGTAACGGAACTTCGGGAGCCCAGAGGCTTCTCCCCTGATGACTCTTATCAGGGTCTCTCCGAAGACACCGAGTCTGTGCTCAACTGCAGTACCCTGGCCGTTGACGAAGCAGGAGGCGCAGAAAAGTATGTTGAAGGGCTTGAGTCCTGTTTCAATTCATACAGGGATGCCGCGCTCTCAGAGCTAGATGCAAGCTCTGGTTCGGACAGTCACGAAAACAATGCAGAAGCCCTCTATGACATGGCCAAGTCTGCCGCTGAGGAAGCAGCTTCCGTCATCGACGAAGCACTGGAGGGCCTCGAGCAGTACACAGAGCCAGAATCTGTGGCATCAGAAACCGAGGAGTATATCGATGCCTGGAGTCAGATAAAAGAGTCAGCCGAGCACATCGATGGAAAGAACAGCGAAGACTTAACTGAGCTAGCAGAAGCATTCAAGCAAGAATCTAGAGAAATCTACACCGAGACTATGGGGAAAGCAGAGGAGGATCTTGAGACGTTTGAAAGCATGCTTGATGCCGCAGGGTACGGAGAAGGAACCGAGTTCTGGCAGGAGGTAGAGGCTTACTCGGAGCGTGCAGAGGATATAGCAGGAGCGGTAGGCGCTCCGGAAGAGTTCAGCTACGAGGCATCTGCCTGATCCTCTGCTCTCATCTCAGATTCAACCCTGTCTAGAAACTCCTCAACGTATTTTTTTCTCTCATCTGCGATCTTCCTCGCGGGCTCCGTGAACATTCTTTCATCCAGGCTCAGAATCTTCGACCTGAAGTGATCCCTGGCCGTCTCCACATCTCCGGAATCAGAAAACATCACTCTTCCGTGTTCTCCAGAGTAAGCAAAGCCTCGGGCTATACCGACCGCGCCGAGGGCATCAAGGTTGTCTGCGTCACTGAGTACCCTGGCCTCCAAGGTCTCAGGCTCAGGCTTCTTCGAGTATCGATGAGCCTCTATAACGTGAGAAACTGAATCAATGACCCCCTGCCGGAAGCCCAGATCTCCGAGGATATCCCGGGATCTCTCCGCACCCCAGCTTGCGTGCTCATCGATCTCGCCCCTATCTTCTTTTCCCCTTCCGATATCATGAAGCAAGGCCCCGGCCCTCACAACCTTTTTGTCTGCATCCTTCATCTCTGCGAGCCTGAGAGCCATCTTCTCAACCCTTCTGACGTGGTGCCAGTCATGTGAGGGATCTACGTCCTCGAAGAAGTTTCTGGCCCGGTCTCTGAGATCCTTCATTCTGTCTTTACCCTTATTTTCCATGTCTTAGGCTGGTCGTTGAGGTTTTAGAAGTCTATGTGTACGGGAGAACTCTTTCCTTAAAAGTCTGAGATCAGAACTCCACTCTATGAAGTTTTCAAAATTCTGTCCGATGTGCGGCAAGGAGAACGAAGTACTGTACGGTGACGAAAAGAAGCTGTGTGCGGAGTGTTACCCTAGGAAACACGATCTGCTGGATGTACCGGATGAGGTAAAGATCACCCTCTGTAGTGTCTGTGGGAGGATGAAAAGCCACGGGGAATGGATCGAGGAGTACTCTATGCGTGACCAGCTACTGGAGGCTTTCTCCGAGTTCAATGAGGAAAACGTAGAGATGCGGCTGCAGTTCTGGGAGGACGACAACGAAGTTACGAGGGTGAAGGTCCATGCATCCCGTGACCGGATAGAGGATAGCTACGAGTCACGGATCGAGTTCAACAAGACACAGTGTAAGGACTGCGCCCGGTTTGAAAACGGCTTCTACAAAGTAAAGCTGCAGCTCCGGGGCGAAAAAGACCTGGAACCGGTCTCAAATGCGATCGTCGATCGAGCCGCAGAAGCCACAAACGACTCCAGAAAAGACTTTCTATCCAACGTCGAGAAACACGACCACGGATTCGACTTCTACCTATCCACGGAGAGAATCAACAAGAAGATACTTTCAGTCCTCAGAGAAAGATTTGACCCCGAAATACAGAGGAGCTATGAACTCATAGGAGAGGAACGCGGAGAGGAAGTTTACAGAAACGTAGTCTCCGTAAGACTGTAAGAAATAAAAACAAGCAGAAGATAATATCTACGCAATGGGACTTTTTGACAGGATATTCGGTGGAGGCGGCGGCAGCGATGAGCCGGAAACCCCTCTGGAAAGACTTCAACAGGCACAGAGAGATCTCGAGCAGGCGATAGAAAACATCTGTGAGAAACAGATAACCATAAACCAGATAATAGATAGTAAACTGGATCAGGCTGGAAGTATCAACGATTTCAGAGATCTTCTCAACACTTACGAGGAAGAAATCACCGGAGAGATAGAGCAGGAACTTAGAGTCATCGAGGAGAAAAGGGAGGAGATCGACAAGGCGGTCGGAGAGGTTGCTCACGAAAACTCCCGGGAAAGTGCTAAAAAGAGAGCTGAAGACCGAGAAGAAAAGATAGACGCGTTGGTGGACGATATCGAAGAGGAACATTCGGAAATGAAAGCACGACTTGATGATCTTGAGTCAAAGATCGAGAAACAATCTGCGGGAGGACATTTCTCTAAGCTCAGAGACAGGTTCAGGGTTAAATTAAATGAAGACAGCGAGGCTCTAGGAGAGATAGTTGATGCCGCAGAACGTCTCGAGGGGGTAGACCCTAATAAAGTAGGTCCAGCGTAACCCTGTTTTAAACGTTGCATACAAAACTTTCACATGAGCGATGATGAACAGGAAGGCATAGGACGTGTACGGGAGCCCGAAGGTGACGAGGTTCTCGGAGTTGTCCTCAGAAAGGAAGGTGGCGGAAAGTACAGGGTCTACTGTACCGACGACAACGAAAGAATCTGCAGGATACCGGGATCGAAGAAGAGAGGTCTCTTCGTGAAGAGAGACTCTGTGGTACTTATTGATCCGTGGAAGATTCAGGGAGACGAAAAAGGAGATATCGTAAACAGTTACTCGAACGCCGAAACCCGCTGGCTTGAAGACCACAACCACCTCGACAGCGTAAAAGAGTTCCTCTAGTATATGGAAAGGACAGAGAAAAACCTTCTGGTCGTCGCCGCAGCTACAGTTTCCTCACAGATAGTCTCGGCAGCGACCGGTGTCAGCGGAAACCTTGCACTCGCGGCATCCGTACTGGCCGTAATCTACTTTCTGAAGGATGATATTCTCGACTCCCGAGAAGCATTGATCCTGCCCGGCGTAATGACGGCTTCCGGAGTTATCTATATCGCTGCCGGAAAGATACTTGTGCTCGATTCTCTGTGTGCGGTTCAGTCAAGTGCCGCCACGAGCCCGATGGGAGGCTCATCAGGAGCTGCATGCAGAGGTTTTACCGAGGTGGCGACGGATCTAGCAGTTAGCGGACCCTTATCAACGCCCGGAGTATGGGTCTTCATGGTTTTTTCTGGCATACTGTCGATCTGG
>CAKZNU010000006.1 GCA_937132175.1 uncultured euryarchaeote | reverse complement strand
ACGCTGGCCCATAAGCTGTCCGAACTTGATGAAGGTAGGTCCCAGAGACTCAAGCATACTTCTCAGACGCTCCGGCTGAGACTCCTGTTTCCCGGAAAAGCCCAGTCTCTCGAGAAGCGGTAGACGGTGGCTAAGGTTGAGCTCGCTCAGAAAGGCATAGAAGCCGTGTTCTGCCGTGGTACGGACTATCTCATCTAACCGCTTCAGATTTGAGATTTCGTCCTTGAGAGCGCCCATACCCTTTCTTTATCGGGTATCTGTAAAAAGACTTGGATCAGTTTACCTTGACTTCGTGGATTCCGTGTGTTCTCTCCAGAATTCTCCTTACTGACTCGATCCTGTCTCCGTCCTTACCGACTACTTTCCCTCTTTCGTCTCGAGGAACGTCAATCTCTACCTCGTCGTCGTCGATATCGACTCCTCTTATGTCTGCAGGTATCAGGTTGCTTATGAACTTTCCGAGGTTGTCGCTGTACTCGTAGATCTTTATGTCACAGCCCAGTTTCTCCTGAACCTCCTTCACAACTTTTCCTCCTTTTCCTATGGCCATTCCTGCCTTTCCCTCGGGAACGACGAAGTGAGCTTCGTCCTCCTTGATAACTGCGTCTCTGACGTTGACGTCGGTTATGGACTCGAACATGTTGATGTTCCTGATCATTTCCGTGTCATAAGTAGCTGTTGCCATTGATTATACACTCGTAGATGTCGTTTCCGTAGTCAAGGATACTCTGGTTATTTTTAAATAGGGTGTGGAGGGTGTTTCGACACCCTAGTCCTCTGTGTTGAAGTTTGGCTTGAGGTCTATCATGCCTGTGCCTACCGGTACAGGCTGTCCGACCAGAAGGTTTTCAACAACGCCGTCAAGAGGATCAGTCTCTCCACGTAGAGATCCTTCTCTGAGATGCTTCTTCGTCTCCTCGAAGACTGAACGGGCCAGCAAGGAGTCCTTGTTGCCCATGATGCCGTAACGTGTAGTGCCGTTAAGCTCTCCCTCCTTCGTCATCATGTCCGCAAGAAGCATGATGTGGCGGTCGTCCACCCCGATGCCCTGTGCCTCGAGAGTAGCGTTGACCTCTTCTATGATTGCCTGTCTCAGTGCCTCTATGCCCAGCACCCTGTGAATCTCGAAGAGGTCGTTGCTGGTAGTTCTGTCTGCGTCTACTTCCTCTATCTTGAGGGTTTTACGCAGAGCGGTTCCTGCCGTCTGCAGTCTCCACTCGCCGTCTTCCTGGTTGACAACCACCTGATCGATACCTTTGAGACCTCTGATCCGGGTTTCCTCTGCCTTGTTCTTGATCTTCTTGAGGTCCTTCAGGTCGTAGTCATCTTCGGAGGAAGAGACTATCAGGTTATCTCCGTTTACCTCCACCTTTGAGCGTCTCACAGAGTCTTCGATACCTCTTTTCACGTCCTCAGCGTCTATGTCGTAGTCCTCAAGCAGATCAGTATTCAGGCTGTACTCGACCTGCAGCTGCATGATGTCTATGGTATCCTGTGAGACAAGATCCTCCAGTGTGACCTGTCTCAGCTTTCTTGCCACGTTCAAGGCATCTTCCTTCGAGTTGTACTCCTCGTTGAGGTAGACGTCCATGGCCGGAGTCTTCGGGTTGCGGCGTGCATCCACGATCTCGATAAGTCTTGGTAGTCCTGCCGTCAGTGAGACCTGTGCTCCTCCTGCCTGGTGGTATGTCTCCATCGTAAGCTGTGTCGCAGGCTCCGCGAGGGACTGGGCGGCTACGACCCCGATTGACTCTCCGGGCTCGTACTGCATGTCTTCGTAACGTTCCTGTAGCTTTTCCTTCTGTTCCCGTGTGAGGCCGCGTCCCTGATACTTCTGCGGTAACTCATCGTATCTTTCCTTCCAGTTCAGTCTCTCTGTCATCTACTGGTCACCTCCTTCAAGGCTGATCGAAGTTGATATCAGTCCTCTGTCAGACTTCTGTGGATCTATGCCGTCTTCTCCTGCACGGAACTGTATCACATCTCCCTGAGCATTCCTGACGGACTGATCGTACTCGACCTTGAGGTCCTGCAGCGAGTTCGCGATACGGCGGTACATGTATCCCGAGGTCTTGGTTCTCAGTGACTTATCCATCAGTGCCTTTCTCTGGCTCATCTGGTGGAAAAACATCTCCTGAGGATCCAATCCCTCGATGATCGAAGAGGAGACGAATCCACGGGACTCGGGTGTCATCTCACCTTCCTCGTAGTGTGAAAGAGTCCTGTTGTAGTATCCTCTCTCAATCCTCTGGTCACGTACCGAGTTCTGCCCCAGGAGACCTGCCATAGTCGTCACGTTCTGCATCGATCCACGTGCACCGGAGTCTGCCATGACGTATGCAGACGAGTCCTCATCGAAGTTATCCGAGATAAGGTCCCCGATGTCGGCGAAGACCTCGTTCAGGGTCTTCGTGATCCTGATCTCTCTGGTCTGTTCCAGAGTCTTTCCTGTAATCGGCTCCATCTCTCCGTCCTTGTACTCCTGCAGGGTTTCGTTTGCGTCCTCAACGGTATCCTGGATCATCTCCTTGATCCTGTCAGTCGCGTCCTCTGATACCTCTAGGTCCTCGAGACCTATCGAGAATCCACGCTGTGTCAGGAATATAGCTCCTACACGGGACACCCGGTTCAAGAACTCTGAGACCTTGTCAGGTCCATACTCTATGGAGAGCTGCTGGATGATCTCTCCTCCGTAGTCTCCGAGGGCGTCCTCATCCAGGACGCCTTCGATTAGTTCTCCCTCCTCGATCACTACTTCGTTTTCTTCACCTTCGTTTATCGTCAGGGAGATATCGTTTGGGATAAAGAGAGATACAAGCTCTCGGCCGGATATCTCTTCCTTCTCCGGAAGATCTGCCTCGTACTCACCTGCTTCCGTAAGCAGGTTGAAGGCTTTCTCCCGAGAGACTGTGCGGTCAGGCTGGGTCAGGAGATACAGGCCTGATACATAGTCCTGAAGCATACCTACAATCGGTCCACCCATCTTCGGAGACTTGATGTGTTCCTGTACCTTCATCAGTTCGTCTGCCTCTGCACGGGCTTCCTCCGTCTGTGGCACATGCAGGTTCATCTCGTCGCCGTCGAAGTCTGCGTTGTACGGTGCACAGACGTTCAGGTTCAGACGGAACGTTCTGTACGGCAGGACACGGACCTCGTGGGCCATGATCGACATCCTGTGCAGAGACGGCTGCCTGTTGAACAGTACGGTGTCCCCGTCGCTGAGATGTCTCTCTATCTTCCAGCCTACCCCTGGCTCTATATCCTCCAGAATCTCCTCTACGTTCTGCTCTGTTATACGTTTTCTGTTGCCGCTTGGAGGATAGACGTAGTTCGCACCCGGATGCGTGTCCGGACCGTTCTCAATAAGCTCTTTTGCCCTATCGAAGTTGTTCTCCGTCACCTTCTCCGGTATCGAGAGCTTCTTCGCAATCATGAACGGTACTCCGACCTCATTGATACCGATGTTTGGATCGGGCGAGATAACGGTTCTTGCGGAGAAGTTTACACGTTTACCGATCAGGTTCTGCCTGAACCGGCCTTCCTTGCCCTGTACACGCTCGATCAGAGACTTCAGGGAGCGACCGGAACGATGACGTGCCGGAGGAACGTTACTCATGTCGTTGTAGAAAAGTGTCGCAACATGGTACTGCAGTAGCTCATGGAGGTCATCGATAATGAAATCAGGTGCCTCGATCTCGATATTGTTCTGCAGTCTCTTGTTGATCCTGATGACATCGACCAGCTTGTGTGTGATATCGTCCTCGCTGCGTTCGCCTGTATCAAGAGTGATGGAAGGTCTTGTCGTGACAGGTGGAACCGGAAGCTTCTCGATCACGAGATCCTCGGGTCTGCATCCCTCGACACCGAGCTTGGCCGCCATCTCGTCCGGTATCTGGCGGAACCTTTCCTGTATCTCTCCCGGCAGAATTTTTTCACCCTCCTCGTAGTATGTGTAAGGTTTCTCGAAGTCTATGTCCGGAACCTCTTCTCCTGTCTGAGGATCCTCCGTCATCCTGTTGGACTTTCTGAGAGGCTTATCCTCGTTTTTCAGAAGCAGGGATACGGAGCCGTCCTCGTGTACGTTTGTAAACCTCAGGAGGTTACGAACCTTCTTTGCGTAAAGGGAGTGTACAACCGGCCTGGACAGGGTGATCTTTCCGAAGTGTCCCTTGCATTCACGCATCTGTCCTCCACAGGTCTGACACGTCATACCAGGATCTATGACACCGAGGGCTGGATCCATGACTCCGTCCTCTACCGGGTAGCCGTCGGCGTCGTACACCTCTGCCTTGTTGATCTCTTTTACCGACATTTCCTCTATGTCCTGAGTGCTCAGGATACCGAAGTCCAGCTGTTCAATACTCTTCATCTTGAATCACCCTTCTTCCTCCACTTCAATGTCCGTATCTATCATGAGAGACTTCAGCTCGTCAAGCAACAGGAGCATCGCATGAGGCATCTCAACGTCTTCGAAGTCTCCTGACTCTCCACTGTGTTTGATAACCTTGTTCTCCTCCCTGTCAAGGTATCCAACGTCGCCTGAGTCTGCATCCACCTTTATCTCGGTGGTATCAGCACCAAACCTCTCCTTCAGAAGCAGGGAGGCGCCGTGACCTACGAAGACATCCTTTTCCATCTCTCCGAGGCGGAGGCCTCCTTCCTGTGAGCGCCCCTCGGTCGGTTGCTTTGTCAGAAGCGTGACAGGTCCACGTGAACGTGCATGTACCTTGTCCCCGACCATATGGCTCAGCTTCAGGTAGTAGCCTGGTCCGATCATGATTTCGGCGTCCATCTCCTCTCCGGTTACGCCGTTGTACATGGTTTCTTTGCCGGAAGACTCGAAGCCGAGTTCCTCAAGCTGGTCACGAAGCTTGTCTTTGTCTTCCCCGTGGTAGGACGTGGCATCGACCTTTTCGCCTCTCAAGGCTCCTACCTTTCCTCCAATCAGCTCGATAATCTGTGAAACGGTCATACGACTCGGGATTGCATGGGTTGAAAGTATCATGTCAGGTGTAATGCCCTGTTTGGTGAAGGGCATGTTTTCCTCAGGAGCTATCATGCCGATAACCCCTTTCTGTCCGTGACGTGTGGCGAACTTGTCTCCAAGCTCCGGTACACGGTACTCACGCATCTTTGCCTTGATCAGCTTGTCTCCGTCACCTGTCTCGGAAAGCATCACCTTATCGATAACTCCTTCCTCTCCGTGACGTACAGTAAGTGAGGTCTCTCTTCTGTCCGCGAGACCCATCTTCATCTCCTCCCCTCCGCCTCCAAGGAATTTTGGCGGTGAGGTCTTTCCAACTATAACATCGTCGGAGTCTACCTCAGTCTCCGGGTTCACGATCCCGTCCTCGTCCAGATGCTCATAGACTTCCTCCCTCCTGTAACCTCTAACGTCTTTATCAGGTATACCTATGTCGTCTTTCTGACCCCCGTAGAAACGTTTGGCCTCGGTCTGGTACGTCCTCATGTACATCGACCTGCCGAGACCTCTCTCAATCGAGGCCTTGTTCATGATGACTGCGTCCTCGATATTGTATCCATCGAAGGATGCCAGAGCGATAACCATGTTCTGGCCGATGGGATGATCACCCAGGAGAGTATCGTAAGTGTTTGTCTCTACGATCGGTTGCTGTGCGTAGGTCAGTACGTTTTCCTGAGTATCGAACCTCTGGTGGAACTCTCTTGTCGGCATTCCAAGTCCCTGTCCAGCCATCTTTGCACCGAAGTTCACACGATCACCACGGTTGTGCTCAGGATACACCGTCAGTGAAGCCGAGAGCCCATGTATGATCTCGGAGTCAAGCTCCATATGCGTATGCTCGTCCGTAACCTCTTCCTCGTTCATCGCTACGTATGCGTTTTCCTCCTCCTCTGCGTCAATATACTCAATCTTTCCGTCCTCCTCAAGATCTTCAAGGGTGAGGTCACCGTCCTCAAGGTCCTGCATATCGTCTTCGTTCAGTCTTGGCTCTCCGTCCTCCACTATGACTACGGGTCTCATAACCCTTCCTGAATCCGTGTTGATCCTTATCTCGTCCTTGTCCTCGTTGTAATGTACGGAGACCTCCTGATCTAACTCTCCGTTTCTTCTTTTCTCAAGAAGGTTTTCTCTAATCTCTTCCGGCGACTCAACGTCGTCGATTATCTCTCCGTCCAGAAATACATCAGTCATTCTTGATCACCTCGCGTCAACTCCAGCCTCCTCAAGCTTCAACTTCAATGCGTTTCTCTCCATATCCGTCATCCCTGTAGAGACGTCTGCCGACATCGCCAGATGCGTCCTCAGTCCGATGTTCATACCTTCTGGCGTCTTGATCGGGCAGACACGTCCCCACTGCGTTGGATGAAGGTCACGTGCCTCGAAGTGCTGTCTGTCCGCGCTGAGAGGAGATACAATGTTTCGCAGATGTGAAAGGGTCTTGATCCTGTTGTTCCTCTCAAGCCTCTGGCAGATACCTGTACGGCCTCCAACCCAGTTTCCTGTCGCCATCGCACCCATAATCTGGGACGTAAGCTTATCAGCCACGATCGTTGACTGAAGGGACGGAAGCCTTCCACGTTTCGCAGACTTCTGGAAGTTGTACTTCATACGGGCAACCAGACCCCACTTACCGAGGAAGACCGACCGGAACTGCATCTCCAGTAACTCTCCGGCAAGATTCATCCTCTTGTTAGCGTAGTGATCAATATCGTCTTCCTGGATGTCTCCCTTACCCAGAGCAATAGTGTTCTTGATCATCTTAGAGAGGAACTCGGCCTTTTCCTCACGGACATCTGATTCCTGTCCCATGTGCGGAAGAAGGTACTCGTCCAGAATATTCTGGACACGTTCCTCGACGTCGTTCGTGATTCCGGCTCGGTTCGCGATATACTGGAAGGCCTCCTCCTGGTTTGAGGCATCTACCTCGTACAGGTTCAGGTAAACATCAGAAGCGTAGTCCTCGCCGATAGCCTCTACGATTTCCTTATCAGTCTCGTAACCCAGAGCCCTTACGAGTGCAACCGCCGGAGTCTTTTTCACGTTTGCAAACGATATGTTGACGATGTCGTCTTTTCTCCTCAGAATATGTCTCTGCACGTATCCCTGGTTTTCCGAGTTGATCCTGCATTTCTGTTCCTCGTCATCGTGCTGGTAGACAGGCTTGTTGTTCGCAAGCTCCTCCATCGCAATGATCGTCTTCTCCGATCCGTTGATTATGAAGTAACCGCCCGGATCCTCAGGATCTTCTCCGGCCTCACGCATCTCTTCCTCATCCATCTCCTCCGTCCAGCAGAGTGAACTGCCAACCATGACCGGTATCTCCCCGATCGTGACCTCCTCCGACTCCTGCTGAACACCCTCAAAGATCGGCGTAAGAGTAACTCTGATCTCCGAAGAGTACGTCAGGTCCCGCATCCGTGCTTCACGAGGCATGATCTTTCTGACGGATCCGTCTGCCTCATGGATCTTCGGCTTCTCTATCTCGACGTCTACAATCTTGATGACGAGGTCCTCTCCTTCCGGAAGCTCCGGCTCGATGGACTCTACATCGTCAAGTATAGCCTCTATCCTGGTCTCCGCAAACCTGTTGTAGGACTCAATCTGGTGTTTAACTAGATTCCTGTCGATCAGCTGTTCAAGAAACTCTTCCTGCATGTATACCGTTACTCCACAACCCTTCTGTAGTACTTGGATTTTCCTGCAGTAGAGCTGTCACGCGTGATCTCGAATACGTCACCGACCTCGAACTCCTCCTGTTTAAGAGCAGAGTCGTTGCTCTTTATCGCCGGTATATTCTCACGTTCTATATCAAACCTCTCGAGAAGTTCCTCAACTTCGTCTTCAGACATTTTGCGGTGTTCTGGAACGAGCCGGTGGTCACGTACATCGATTGCCATGTTTTGAATCACTCTACGAGCAGGCAGAATTCTGTGCTCTTAGACAGTTCAAAGATCGACAACAAACTTTAAAAGGATAGCAAGGCAAAATGTAAGCTTATCAACTTCCTTTCCAGACCGCGGGCCTCAGAAAACATCTCTCCTGCTTCGCATCGATACAAAGCTTTCTCCCGCCAGTACATGATCCAGAAGCTTTACACCTAGATCATCTCCTAAATCACTCACTTTCCGAGTGACTTCCACGTCCTCGGACGTAAACTCGGATCTGCCGGAGGGATGGTTATGCACAAGTATCATCGCAGCTGCATTCGAGGAAAAAGCTTCGGAAAAGATCTCCCGGGGCTCAAAGCCGACGTTTGATACATCTCCGTCGAACTCCTCCGTAGAAAGTACCTCGTTACCCGATGAGAGGTACAGAACCCTCAGAACCTCCTGTTCCATAAACCTCATGTCCCTGCACATACCC
>CAKZNU010000005.1 GCA_937132175.1 uncultured euryarchaeote | reverse complement strand
TTATATAGGTTTCAGATCTCTACCGTTGTTTGAGTGACTGTCATGTCTCTGAAGCTGTACAATACCTTGACGCGTGAGAAGGAGGAGTTTGAACCTATCAACGAGGGAGAGGTACGTTTCTACAGCTGTGGACAGACCATCTACGACGATCTACACGTGGGTAATGCACGCGCATACGTTTTCTGGGATACCTTGAGGCGTTACCTTGAGTTCAGGGGCTTTGAGGTCCGACACGTACAGAACATTACTGATGTAGGACATCTGACGGATGACGGAGACCAGGGAGAGGACAAGGTGGAGAAAAGAGCCGGGGAACTCGGCCTCGAGCCGATGGAGCTTGTAGAGACCCAGATAAGGAGGTACTTCCATGATACAGGATCTCTTAACGTTGAGCGCCAGGATGTTGTGCCCCGTGCCACCGGACACATAAACGAGATGATAGAGTACGTACAGAAAATATACGAGAACGGATACGCGTACGAGGCGGATGGAAACATCTACATGGACGTAGAGAGCTTTGCGGAGGACCACGGCTACGGCGACATGGCGAAGAAGGACTTGGACGATCTCAAGGAGGAGGCACGGAGCCGGGTGGAGCCGGATGAGAGAAAGAGAAACCAGTACGATTTTGCGCTGTGGCTGAACGCGGAAGGCACAGATCACGCCATGAAGTGGAGAGGTGTCTTCGAGATAGACGGGGAAACCCTGGAGTCGGTCGGTTACCCGGGCTGGCATCTGGAGTGTTCGGTGATGAGCCAGAAGTATCTCGGAGACCTTTTCGATATCCACGCCGGTGGAAAGGACCATATCTTCCCACATCACCCGAACGAGAGGGCACAGTCCCTCGCAGCCACCGGATCCGGACAGGCAAAGTACTGGCTTCACAACGAGTTCATAACGGTGGAAGGAGAGAAGATGTCGAAGTCAGAGGGCAACTTCTACACGGTGCGGGACCTGCTGGACGGAGAGATCGAAGACGAAAAAGTACCGGAAGAAGGCTTCTCCGGTGACACGATCAGGATGTACCTGATCTCAAGTCACTACCGCAGCGAAACCGACTTCTCGATAGACGGACTCCTGAAGGCCAGAAAGGAGCTACAAAGAGTCAGGAAAAACGTACAGCGTGTAAAACTTTCTGACGGCGAGGAAGAGATCTTCAACCTCGAGGAAAGATTCCAGGAAGCCATGGACGACGACCTCAACACGGCGGAGGCAAAACAGGTCCTCATGGAGGCGGTCGGGAAGATAAACCGGGTAATAGAGGACGGAAGATCACCGAAAGACTCCGTCGCAGACACATTAGTCAAACTCTTTGAGGTACTCGGCGTAGACGTAGAGCCGGAGTCACGCCAGGACAGAGAGATGGCAGAGACGTTACTGGAGATGAGGACGGAGTACCGGCGACAGGAAAAATACGAAAGGGCAGACAGGATAAGAGACGTACTTCAGGAGGCCGGCTACGAGGTCGAGGATACAGGTTCCGGTGCAAGGCTGCTTCAGGCCGGCTAGTAAGCTCAACCATAGGTACCGTGAAGGAGGATTCTATGTGGATCTCCTCAGGGAAAGAGATGAGCACCTTATAATAGGCGTACGCAGGAGATTGCGGAGGATATAGACCTGTAGCATCTACCGGTATATCAAGTGACGGGTATCTGGAACTGAAGACCTAAAAACACTCAGAGACAAGCGAGAAAGATGAGGACTGAGGATGTTTCAGTAGAGAAGATAGAGAATGACCCCGTAGAGGAAAGCGAAACAGAGCTCGTTGAGAGGAAGGGTAAAGGACATCCTGATACCATCTGTGACTCGATTGCAGAGAGTGTATCGGATGCTCTGTGCCGGGAGTACAGGGAAAGGTTCGGAGAGGTTCTCCATCACAACACCGACGAGGTACAGCTTGTAGCCGGTAACTCAGATCCCGAGTTCGGAACGGAGAAGGAACTGGAGAAAGAGATCTATCTTCTTTTGGCAGGAAGAGCCACGAAAAGCTTCGAGGGCGAGAAGATACCGGTCGATGAGATAGCGG
>CAKZNU010000004.1 GCA_937132175.1 uncultured euryarchaeote | reverse complement strand
GTTATATAAACAGTTTACAGCTCCTAGTGCCTCAATCTGCTATCTTATGACCCCTAAAATATGGGCCATAATATTATAATTGTCTGGACGATCTCGTACTGCCTCATTTCTTGTTTCCATAAAAGAATTCCACGAAGTTCTGAAGTATGGATCTTCCTACCATAAAGCAAAAGAGAGACAGGCTTCTTGACGCCGAGAACCTGTGCGATCACTGTCTTGGCAGACAGTTTGCACAGCTTGGTCACGGACTGGAAAACTACGAGAGAGGGATAATCGTCCGCGAGATCGATGATTTGAACGAGGATAGCTTTACAGATGAGAATGTCCCGGATGACGCTGATGAAAGTCATAGATGCGGGTGTGATGCCTGCGGAATGGTGTTTGAGGAGCTGGATCACTGGACACAGCTTGCTCTGGATTCGTTTGACCGCTACGAGCTTGAGACATTTCTGATAGGTATCAGGCCTCCTGAAGACGTGGTTTCACGGGAGGATGAGCTCTGGGGAGAGTACGGCACCGAGTACACAGAGCCTGTAAAGACCGAGCTCTCCAGGCTGATAGGAAAGAGAATTGAGTCACGTATGGACGTCAAGGTGGACTTCGAGCGGGCGGATATTATGGCCGTGATAGATATGCGTCAAGGCAAGGAAAGGGTCGAGCTACAGGTGAACTCGGTTCTGATCTACGGCCAGTACAACAAGTACTCCCGGGAGATTCCACAGACGGAGTGGCACTGCAGGAACTGCAGAGGCTCAGGCTGTGAGAAGTGTGACTGGACCGGCAAGCAGTATCCGACAAGCGTACAGGAAGAGATCCAAGAGCCGTTTATCCGTGAGTCAAAGGCTATCGAGGCAAAGTTCCACGGCGGAGGACGTGAAGACGTTGATGCGAAATGCCTCGGTAAAAGAGAGTTTGTCCTGGAGTTAATCGAGCCTCTGAACCGTGACCTGGATCTTGAAGAGCTCCAGGAAGAGGTCAACGAATCCACGGAAAAGGTAGAGGTCTTCGAGATGCAGTACACCCATAAAGACAAGGCCGCGGATATCAAGCAGAAGCACGCTGACAAAGAATACAGAGCACAGGTAGAAACTGAAAAGGAGTTTGAGGAGGGTGATCTGGAAGAGATTTCCAAGGTGGTCGGCGTTGTAAAACAGGACACGCCGGAGAGGGTAGAACACCGAAGAGCAGACAAGACCAGGGAAAGAGAGGTTTACGAGGTTGACTGGGAGAAGACCGGCGATAAGGAGTTTGAACTAGAGGTCAAGGCTGAGGCAGGAACCTACATCAAGGAGTTGATCCACGGCGATGAAGGCAGGACACAGCCAAATATCAGCGATCTAATCGGGACGCAGGCAGAATGCATACAGCTGGATGTTATCTGGATAGAGAAATGATACGGACTTAACTCTGTACATGTAGAGCTATGTATGGAAGCCGACCTGCATATGCACACCGTAGCAAGTGACGGCACAGATACACTGGAGGAAAGAATCGACCAGGCATCAGAGAAGGATCTGGATGCAATAGCCATAACGGATCACAACACTGTAAACGATGATCTGGAGGGACGGTTCAAGGTAGACGAAGAAACAGGTCTGAATATTATAACAGGTGCAGAGATCGAATGCAGAGTGCAGGGACAAAGTATAGAGATACTGAGTTACTTTCTGGATCCGGCATCCGGTAACTTACAGGATCTGCTAACGGAGATATACGAAATGCGTTGTGAGAGGCTGGAGGATATCATAAAGAACCTCAACGAGGAGATCAGCTACGAGCTCACAAGGAAAGAGGTTTTCGAACATGTTACGGCGAATCCGGGAAGGATACATATTGCACAGGCGATGGTCGAGGCCGAGGACCTAGAAGAGGTAGAGACTGTACAGGATGCTTTCAGAGGATATATAGGCAGTGATAGACCTGCATACATCTCCGCCCCTAAGAAAGACGCAGGAGAGGTGATCTCTACCGTCCTGGAAAGCGGTGGCGTTCCCGTACTGGCACATCCAGGAAGAGACCTTGGGGACGAAAAAGCAAAACAAGTCATCAGAGAGCTTGCAGAGCACGGTCTCAAAGGACTGGAGGTCGAGTACAGCTGGATTAAGGCCAGAAAGAAGGGCTTCGGGGTGAACTTTGGAAGAGAGCGCACAGGGAGGCTTGCGGAGGCATTTGATCTCGTAGAGACTGGTGGCAGTGACTGTCATGGATCCGGGGCCCAGAGATTTCTGATAGGTTCAGTAAAGGCTCCTGAAGATGCAGTTGGACAGCTCGCTGATCTCTCCGATCTCCAGCAATCTCCTTTTTAAAAGGTTTTGATGTCTAACAACGGTATAAGAGGTTTAAACAGATATGGCACAGAAGTCTCATGGATCACAGCAGGGTGCAAGAA
>CAKZNU010000003.1 GCA_937132175.1 uncultured euryarchaeote | reverse complement strand
TTCCTCGACGTCTAGATGAGAAAAACGGTCGGTTCTGCTGGTCGCGATCGTCAGCTCGATATCTTCACTCCGGCTCAGGTACTTCAATCCTTCCGCTGCTCCTGGAACCTCTCGAGGAGACCTTACATCATCCGTAGAAACCCATTCGTAGGGCTCTTCTCCCGTCCAGACGATGTCTGAGGCCTCATGGAAGCCCGGCCAGTAGCTTCCATCTTTTTCCTCGCCGTTGAAAAAAGTCTCTCCGTACTCGTCCCAGTCCAGAGCCTGACCCATCTTATCTGCGACGGTCGGAGTACCGTTCCACGAATCGAAGTCCCCAGATCCGATATCCGGGTTCTTTCCGGTTTCGGCTTCTACGTACTGCTCGGCGAGGTCAGCAACTCCAGGCTTGGGCATGTACAGGACGTCCTCGACATCTACCACCACCTCGAGTGGATCTTCCGGCTCGCCGAGAGCCTTCTGAAGGTATCCTGTCTGAGACATCACTTCTCCTCCAGGTTGGCAATGTTGGCGAGAAGCGCCTCTATCTGGATGTCGGGGCTTCCGCCTTCTGTTATCCTGAACTCGAACTCTCCCAGATTCTCGATGATCTCCAGCTTGCCGCGGTCCGAGATATCCAGGTCGTATATCTCCCTGTGAATAGAGTCTATTACGTCCTGTCCATCTAGGCCTCTCTCAATCATCAGATCGGAAAGCTCATCACGTGCCTCCATAAACTCCTCCTTCAGGGCCAGATCCAGGATGTTTCTTATCTCGTCCGGTCTCAGGGATGCTGCTACACCGTAGACATCGTCCTCGTCGATCTCGTCTTTCTGTATCGCCGCAGTCTGGAGAATATTTGTTACACGTCTCAGGTCTCCGCTTGAGACACGCATAATCGCATCTATCGCCTCCTCCGAAATCCTGAACTCTTCAGCTTCGCCCAGACGCATAATGTAGCTTCTTACCTGTTCCTCCTCCAGGCGGTTGTACCGGAAGACGGCACACCGACTCTGTATAGGATCTATAATCTTGGACGAGTAGTTACACGAGAGTATGAACCTGGCGTTGTCTGAGAACTGCTCCATGGTACGGCGGAGAGCCTGTTGGGCATCAGAGGTCAACGCATCCGCCTCATCCAGAAAGATTATCTTGTACTCCGCATCGATAGGCTTGGTGCGTGCAAAGTCCTTGATCTTTTCCCTGACCACGTCGATAC
>CAKZNU010000002.1 GCA_937132175.1 uncultured euryarchaeote | reverse complement strand
AAGAATGTTTTGTGGCTACCAGAACAAGATAAGATGAGACAGAGTTCTCCAAAGCGTTTTCAGGCAAAACCTGTAAACAGTCTTCAACACTGGTCAAACAGTTCTTTGTGATGTCCGGTCTGATACGTGACGATGGGTCCTACCTCGATGCGGAGGAACTTGACCCTGGAATGGTGGATGCGCTGGCGGAGGAAAACAGGAGGCGTATACTGCGGGAGATAGGAGAGGAGAAAGCTTACCCTGGTGAGGTCGCTGAAGCCCTGGACATGGAGAGACAGAAGACTTACTATCACTTCCGAATACTGCAGGAATCCGGTCTGATAGAACAGGTAGATGAGGAAAAGATCTCGGGAGGCTCAGCAAGATACTTCTCCGTTAAGCATCCTGCCTTGGTCTTTGACTTCGGTTTCCAGGGACGAGATCTTAAAACGAGAGAAAATCCCCGTGCAGCGGCCTTCCTTGAGGAACCGATGGACTCGGGTTACAGGATAGTTGTCGGCAGTCCTGACAAACACGGCCCTGAAAGGGTAGAGGCCAAGGACGGACACCTTGCCGGAGAGATCGGAGCCAAGCTGGGAAAGTATATACCGGAGGACTCGAGAACCGTATTTCTGGATACAGACGTAAACTTCCAGGAAGGCCTGAAGGGAAACCTCTTCGTCATAGGTGGCGTACTTACAAATACGCTGTGCAGAGAGCTCAACGGAGAGTTCTCTGTGAAGTTCGAGGAAGAGGATTTTCCGTACCGTGGACTGGAGACTCCCGATAACTCGTATACCGAGGCACGTATAGGCTTTATCTCGAAGACAGAGAATCCATGGGACAGGGATTCCGCTGTATACACCGTAGCCGGGATAAGAGGCTCTGGCACCCTGGCCGCCGCACTTGCATTCAAGGATCTGGAAAACATCCTAAAGGACTACAACGGCGGAGATTTCTACACTCTTGTGCGTGGCCTGGACCTGGACGGGGACGGAGACGTAGATGACTACGAGGTGATCGAGTGAAGGAAGACTGGCAGGTATTCCAGACAGATGTACTGAGTGTCCTGAGACAGTACTCAGGTTACTTCAGCTCCACGGAGCATGTAGCAAGTATCTCACGTGGTCTGCGCCCGGACTTTCTGGGTACGGTCCGACGTGAGTCAAAGAAGGAGGTCTGGATACTGGACGCAAAGAACAAGTCAGGAATCGGAAACGAGGACATCGAAAGAATGGAGGAGTACGTCGATACAGTAACGTCCAACCCGGTGGACGCAGGAGTTGATCCTACGGATATTTCCCGGTTCGGGGTTCGGGGAATCTTTGTGACCAGATCCGGAGAAGAGGCCCTGGAGAACTTCGAGACAGTGCAGTTTGAGTCCCTGCACCAGTTTCTGCAGGAGGAACTCGTATACACCGATACAGGGAAGGTCGTAAGAAGTATCTCGAAGATGCTTGAGAAAGGTCAGCTAAGCCAGGACCATGCAAGGATACTTCACAGAGGAACTCGCCGGTTCAGAAGGAGAAGAAACGTCTGCATGAAACACGTCAGGGATATAGACCGGAGATACACCGGAATCGATCTGGATGAGCCCCCGTTCGAGAGAAATCTGCCGGCAGAAGCATTACTCCGGCACGGCTCGAAGAGGTTTCTTATAGAGTTTCCTTACTCGAGAGACGAGGTTCGAAACCCTGAGGACATAAGACAGGTAAAAGACCTTTTCGATACAGGTAGGGAGAATGTATTTTTTCTGGCTCTCAACACGTTTGACGAGGAAATAGATGAGGAAAACGTCTTGCGCCCGGAGAGACTGGAAACCGAGATACAGAGAGAAACAGGAATAATTCCTCTTGAGAAGGCCGCAAAGATGTTTGAGCCAAGAACACAGACCAAGATAAATCTTGAGAAGGATCGGGCCGAGGTCAGCGGAACTGGCGACTTCGAGGTAACGGTATCAACACAGGACAACAGGTCCTTCAAGGTGGAATCAGATCTTGAGGAAAAACTCAGGACCCGGATAATAGATGCCAGGAAAAACTCTCCGAGATCTATCGGCGAGTTCAGAGACGGAAGGTTCATACTGGAGTTTCACATGAAGGACTATGAGACCGTCGAATACGGCTCGAAGACAACAAGCCTGAGAGACTTCAGAGACGCCGTAAACTCGGTCTTCGTCACTCCTGCAAGTAGAGTTACCTGATCATGTCCCTTATCTAAATCTATTTCGGTGCAGGTAAAGTACATGAGAAAGGAAAAGTTCAGGGAGCTTCAGGCAGTCAGGAAAGTCGTAGAGAAGCTTGACAGGGACCTCGACTCGATAATCGTAGAGGGTGAAAGCGATTCCCGTGTGATGAAGGATCTGGGATTCACAGGCAAGGTGTTTCTGTCGGCTGAAAAAGACATAGAGGATTTAGTGGAAAACGTCTCCCGTGGAGGAGGAAGAACCGCGATTCTGACCGACTTCGACGCACACGGCAAGAAACAGAGCGGAAAGATAAGACAGGCTCTTGAACCGGAGGCAGATTATCTATCGCTGAGCTCCCGCAGAGAGTTCGGCAGACAGCTTACCTCCGAGGACAGGTACGCTGTCGAGGATCTGAGGCCTTTACTCGATGACAGGGACGAGAGATTCAAGCAGGCTGCCTTAAGCCGGCTCTACACGTTTGACTGAAACCTTTTTTCCAGCCTGTCGATCTTTGAAGCCATTATGAAGTCGTTTTCATGGTGTCCATCTACCTCAGAGGTCTCCAGTATAACTTCCAGTGTTCCGTATGAAAGCCTCATATCAGGGAAATGTCCCTGCTTTTCCGCCAGCTCCTTGATGTCTCCTGCAAAGCTGTGTGCCTCATCCATATCACGGAAGCCGAGCTCCCGCCTGAGAACCCCTTCTTCTGTCCTCCAGTCTCTGTGAAGCTGTGCGGAGTAATGGTTGATATCGTTCTCTCCCAGTCCCTCGCTTTCAGATACTACCTTACAGCTTCTCTCAGAGAAATGGCTCATAAGTTTTTAGTGTCCTCCCGGACTTAAAACGGTTTCAGAAGTTCTCCAGTGTCGACTGGTTTGACTTGAGAGCCCTTGCATCGTATCCCAGCTCCGTGGAAAGATGCCTGGCAAGTTCCTCGTCAAAACCGTGTTGGGTATAGACCTTATCAGGATCAACCTCTTTCACCAGTTCAATGAGCTCGTCGAATCCACAGTGATCAGAGAGAACAAACGTCTCATCGTAGCCCCCCCGGTGCTTGAACGATTCCTGTGAGGCCCACCCTGAAAATCCCGTTTTCAGGCCTCCGTACTTTCTCACGTTTTTATCCATCCAGTCGGCCTGAGATGACCTCGAAGGCGCTACAAGGACTGCGTTTTCCTCTTCCAGCTTCTCCTTGTTTTCGCCGTAGGAAACTGCGGAAAACTCCAGATCGGTGGCTCTTTCCACCGCATCGTTCATCTTCTTGACGGCTCCATGTACAAGAACCGGCCTCTCTACGACATCCTCGATTATCTTCTGTATCTTCTGTGCCTTGCCTAGAGAGTACCCGAAGAGGTAGAGAGGTCGATCCCTGTTGTCCTGTATAAAGTCCTTTATGCGGGACTCAATGACTTCCTGATCGGGAAACCTGTAGGCCGGCACTCCGTACGTAGACTCGGTTACAAGCACGTCAGCCTCAGGCGGATCGAAGCCGTCAAGGTAGAGCCTGTCTCTCATCGAGACATCCCCGGTATAGACATACTTTTTCTCGTCTCCAAAAACTGCTGCAGTCGACCCAATAATATGCCCCGAGGGAACCAGATCTATCTCGGCTTCATTCGATCTCTTGATCTCTTGTCCGGTTCTGGCCTCCGCAAGCGCCGCAGTAGTCTCAGAACATACTACCTCGGAGTCTGCATCATGGAGGTGGTCAAAATGTGCATGCGATACAATGTTTACGTCCCCGGCAGCAGACCTGCTGTCGGCGACTATCTTTCGTCCGTCCACATCGAAGTGTATTCCATCTCTTTCACGTACCACTGTAGTACCTGTATCAGACAGGTTTTTTCTATCTCCTGCTTTCCGGAGTTTAGAACTTTCTGGAAAATAAAAACTTCTACACCCGGCCTCTGGTTTAAGCTTCAGAAGATGGAGTCTGCTAGCAGCCTCTCTTGATCTCTTCCTCCAGATACGAATCTTTCTGCACAGCTCCGGAAACCATTCTCATCGAGTCCTCACATATGACTGCGATAGAATTATTTGATGCCTTCGGGAAGCCTTCTCCAAACTTGCTCTCGAGTTTCCTGATGATATCTTCCTGTGCCATCACGAATCTCCAGTCAAACTGGTTGCTCAGGGTATGTCTAGTAACCTGTGATCGGGACTCGGCGGGATCGACATCCAGAGAAACGGCGCTGAAATTTTCATACGTTCTCTGAAGGTCGTTTATACGTTCCTGCCTTTTTTCACATCTGGTACACCAGACGGCAAAAGTCCCGACCAGTACAGGTTTCTCCAGCCCGGAAATTCTGAAGGATGACCCTGAGTTTACGTCTACGAGGCTTTCGCTCCTGATCTCATTTACTGAGGCTTCATCGCCGTCGACGGGAGAGTTACCTGGCGAGATCAAAAGACCAAGGCCTATTCCCGCCACTAGCAGAGACGCTATCGCCAAAGTGACTTTTTGGTCCACGGTATGGATTCGTGTGTATAGAATAAAAACTTTTCAGACCTGGTTGATCTGGGGATGGCATGATTTGAACATGCAACCTTCCGCTAGCTCCGCTCTGGGTTAATCATCGGGTTGGGAAACCCTCATACCTCCATTGAATTCTGGAGGCGGACGCTCTCCCGGATTGAGCTACATCCCCGTCTCTTTACTGATACCTGTCCAAGAAAGT
Source organism: uncultured euryarchaeote (assembly GCA_937132175.1). Taxonomy (GTDB): domain Archaea; phylum Nanohalarchaeota; class Nanosalinia; order Nanosalinales; family Nanosalinaceae; genus Nanosalina. Next base: position 160 of record CAKZNU010000002.1, on the reverse strand, counting down.
TTTTAAGACGTCGATCCGGGCGCACCCTAATTACACGTGTATCTCGTACTGTAGTAACCAAGTGGATAACTCTGCATTATGAGCTGTGCGAAGGTTTCGGTACTCCTGAGAGAGTCGTCTCTAGCCCTCAAGACACATCACTTTCTCCATACTTTAACCA
>CAKZNU010000001.1 GCA_937132175.1 uncultured euryarchaeote | reverse complement strand
ACTGGGAGAAACATTCTCCCGAGGGAGAAAGTCTGGTGGTGCCGGTGGTCGGCTCCGATAAAACCTATGCGGCCAGCGGCAAAGATCCGTTTATCGTAGAGGCTGCGATGTACGAACCGTTTGTCGACGCTTTAGGAGAACTGTGGTCGGTAGATCCCGATAAGTATGAGGAAGCGGCCGAGGAGATTCGTGAGGTACTTCGGAAATACCAGTAACTTACTTGCTGATCTCAGATAGATCGGTTCTCGCGTCCGGTACAAACTTCACGGATCTTACCGAGTTGTTCATCTCGACGTAGCTTCTGGCTCCTATAAACGAGTTTCTGATCACGGTTCCTGAGCGTACGTCGGATTCTTCGGCTACAGCCGAGCTCTTGATAACGGAGCACGTATCGATTATCGTGTTTCTGAACAGAACAGAGTTTTTCACGTCTCCTGAGACCACACATCCGGGCTGTACCGTCGAGGACTTGATATGTGCACCGGGCTCTACTTCTACTCCTTTGCCTACGTAGCTTTCCTCTATTACGGCGCCCGGTCCTACCACTGCGTCCTCTGCTACCCTCGTCTTTCCGTCCAGGCTTGCGTCTTCATGTATCTGTGCTGATTCACTGACCTCTTCTGCCTGTTCCAGTGTTCTCTTGGCTTCATCTGCCTGCAGAAGCCTCTTCGGCTTTCCTATATCCACCCAGTAATCGGTTACGAGCTCGAAGCTTACCTCGTCCGATGAGGTCATGTCCGAGACTGCTTCCGTAAGGCTTCTTTCCTCTCCGGATATCTCTCTTATCCTGTCGTCCGCGTCCTCCGAGAATACGTATATGCCGGTATTTACCAGTGAGTTCTCCGGGTCCTCGGGTTTTTCCTCAAGATCCGTAACCTGGTCGTTGGTTATACTCAGGACCCCGAACTTCTCCGGCTGGTCCTCTCCCGCTCCGAGAAGGGTGCAGTCTGTTCCGGCGTTCATGAAGGCTGATTTAAGCGTCTCGATGTCATCTCTGGATACGACGACGTCTCCGTTCACCACGAAGAAGTCATCTTCCAGCCTCTCGCAGGCCTGTACCGCTGATGCTGTTCCCTTTACCTCTTCCTGTTCCACTATCTCCACGTCCGGATCCGTAAACTCCTCTCTGAACATCTCTATATGGTGTTTTGCCACCAGCTTGATCTCGTCTACACCGACATCAAGAAGGTCATCGACAAGGTGTCGTGCCACCGGCTTTCCCGCCACCGGCAACAGAGAGGTGGGCCTGTCTTCATTGAACGGAAACATTGATTCTTTCTCCTTTGCACAGAGTATGACTGCTTTCATCTTGCTAAGGTATTTGCCTCCTCATCTTCAAGTATCTTTCCATCATCTATTATCATCGACTCGAGCTTGTCGTTGGCCTTTTCCAGCTCCTCGAAGAACTCCTTGTCCTGTATAGCACGGTTCTTGATCTCGAATAGCTTTTCCACGAACCCGGTTCCTTCCTGATCCGGTCTCTCTCGCAGTCCTGCGGCCTCAAGCACTGCGTTTTCCAGGACCCTGTACAGCTGGTCGTGTAACATGTCGCGGGTCTCGACCTCCTCTCCTGCATCTAGATCGTACAGTTTTTCATTTAGCATGTCTCCTGCCAGGTTTCTCGAGCCTTTGATTATGAAGGCTCTCGCATCCTCGTATATATAGGCCGAATCGTCTTTCCCAGCGAACTCCCTCTCGAAGACCTCCTCTCCAGTATCATCTCTTATGTCGGATGCGAGTGATCGAAACTCCTTGCTGAGTCCGAGCCAGCTTGAGTTAAGCTCTATTACGGTTTCTGATCCGAGGTCTGCATGGGTCATGCCTGTAGCAGTTGTTCTGTTTATGTCTCTTGTGTATCCTCCGTCTACGGACATGAGCTTGCCCGAATCCTTTCCTTTTGGAACAAAGTACTCCGTGTCCGCCTCCTTCAGATCCAGGTCCTGGAAATCCCTCTCGTCCGGCAGAAAGTCCTGTACGAATGACTGATGCATCATCTTGTTGAGCACGTCTCCACCCTTTACATCCAGGTTATCGACCGGGCTCAGAATCTTCTGAATTCCGGTAGAGCCCTCTCTGAAGACCTTTATAGACTCAATTTTCTCCTCCCCAGCTATCTCGAGAGCCTTTCTCACGGCAGGATTCTGTCTTTCAAGTCGATCTGCCAGATACTTTACGTCTTCATTCTCCGCCATCTTTCTCTCGCTGATATGTTCGTCTTTTGTGAGTGAGGAGGCTCTTTCCGTGACGTGGAAAAATCCGTTTCTGAGGGATTCATAGACCTGATCAGGGTGGTTGCGTGAAGACGATGAGTCATAGATTAGCACTCTTTCGTCTCCGCCCGCAGCCCCGTACATAGCATCCGTATCCGTGAAACTGTCTATCTCTACGCCGTGGACCTCTGCAAACCTCTCCGCCCTCTCCAGTCTCTCCCTGTCACGGTCACATACAGCCTCAAGGGAGACATCTACCTCCGGCATATGCTTTTCCATCTCCACAAGCTTCTCGAAGCCGTATCTTCCGGTTCCCTTGAGACCGATCTGATATACCTTTACCTCTCTCATGTAGTATAGAATCCTGGTCTAGCGGTAAAAAACAAAGGGATAAAAAAACCTTGCCAACTGTGAGTACTTATGAGTGAAGAAACGGAAGGGGCCAAAGATAAGGTATCCTTTAGAATAGATACTTATAGACTAGCACGGACTATACAGCGCCTCGAATCTGAGGCAGAAGTTAATAAGACGGATGTCATAAGGTACGGACTCAATCAACTTGAAGGCGTTCCTGAGTTTCCTATAGACGACGAGGCAAGAGAATCTATAGGGGAACCCTTACATCAGCTTGCAAATGAGTACGATACCTTGGATTCGATGACCGAGGACTTGCTGGAAGAAGAACCCTCAGCTGTGGACTCTGAGACTTACGACGGGATGATCGCAGATCTGTACGACTCTCTGTTTGATAGGGATCTGGGGGAGGCACTGGGTAGTGTGCGTGAGCTCTACGAGGTAGATGAGTCAGCAGGTATTACTGCAGAGGCTTACACGGTAGCCTTTGTGGAAAGTTACTGGACGGCCTGATACCTATTTTAAAGCTTCGCCATGACTACAAGATAAGAGGTTTTCAAAATGGGAGACAGACCGGCATCTATCTACAGGGAACAGCCCAACCAGCCGTATACGAGAAAGGCACAGAACAAGAATGACAACTACGTTGCTGGAGCTCCTGCTCCACGTGTCACCCAGTACGAGATGGGGGCACGCCATAAAGAGTTCGAGAAAGACGTTATACTTGTAGCCCGCGAGGACTGTTCCATCAGGTCAGAGGCTCTGGAGTCGGGCAGAGTCGCCGCGAACTCACATCTCTCCAAGCAGATGAATCCCGAAGAAGAGTACAAGCTCAAGATCAGGCCGTATCCTCACCATATTCTCAGATACCACCCTCTGGCAGGTATTGCGCAGGCGGACAGGTACTATGAAGGCATGCGTAAGCCTTTCGGGCGTCCGATAGGACGTGCAGCCATCGTAGACGAGGGCGACGTTGTTTACCGTGTAAGCGTCGAGGAAGGCGATGTTCAGGCCGCGAGAAAGGCTCTCGAGAGGGCAAACCACAAGATGCCGGTGACCTGCAGAGTCAAGCTCGACCAGTAAGTACCCCTGATTATTTCAACTGCTGTGTCCATTCCTGAGTATGGTTGAATGGAAAGGCAGTATCTCGGATGCACAAGGCTACAAGCCCCGTGGCCTCGAAAAGATAGAAAGCTTTCAGGTCCCGAACTTCTTTGTTTTACTTCCGGAAGAGGTAGAGGCTGTAGCCACGGGGGACGGCGAGGTCAGAGCCTCCACCATGGATGCATTTGAGAGCTTAGGTGTCTCCTCCGAGGTCAGAAACGCTCCGGATACAGCCAGAGAGCTTGTTGGAGGCCAGAGATCATCTGCCAAGGCATCCGTCAGGATCTCAGGAGGTAGACGTGATGCGTACCCGTACTTTCTGGGGATCTCCTCAGGAAACCTGCTGGACCACATAGAGACTCTTCACGAGAGTACTGAAGACTGTCCTGAAGTTTTTGTTCAGAAGATGGTGGAGCCTGAGGCGTCCTTGACCCTGGAGGACCATGGAGGCAGACAGATACTGGAGCTTGTCAAAGGCCTGGGTACTTCCCTTGAGGAGGCTGAGACTACACCTGCTCTGTACCTTGGACACAGAGGAGAGCTTACCGATATGTACTTTCCGGACAGGCAGACAGTAATTCCTCCTGGACCGAAACCCAGGGCCGAAAATGAGTTTGATCAGCCCGTCGATCGCTCAGATATAGAGTCCCTGCTGGAGTATATCTCGGGTTCGGGCCGTGGCCTGAAGCTCGCGTACAAGAGAGGATCTTTTTATGCCGTCGATAGCTACAGTGTAGAGTCCGCTCAGGATGCGATCTGTGTCTCGGGGTCAGGTATAAGGGTGTCGAAAGGAAGAATAGACGGTACTGCAGGAGCCGACCTCAAGCTAGCTGAAAAACCGGTATCGCCTGAAAATTACAGCCAGGGTCTTTTCCGGACCGGAGGCTTTACGTCTCGTCCTGCGGTATCTGCCCGCAGGGAAGGTAAACCTGCGGTCTTCAGCATGGACGAAGAGGTTGAGGAGGGTGAAGCTGTGACCGTCGAACCAGGAACGGCAGATGTCAAGACGGGAGGCGTCGATAATTCGGTGGATCGTAGTCCTCAGAGGTCCGGAAATCTTCCGGTAACAGCCTCGAAGGTAGTTTCCCATGACGAAGCCTTCTCACTCACAGATACGCAGGATTATCAGGTTATAGAAGCTCTAGGCGAGTTTTTCTCCAATCCGGAAAAGCCTATGATCTATGCCTCTGACATGGATAAGGATAGACTGGTTGAGGCACTTAGATATAATGAGGTTGGGTCCGGTATCGTGCTTCTTGAGAGTCCTGATCCAGAAGTTATAGAGGCTGCGCTGAGATCTGGCTTCAGGACCTTTGGCACTTCTGAGGA